>CAZAFS010000047.1:13297-14940 GCA_964484165.1 uncultured Opitutaceae bacterium
TTGGCGTCCTGATCTCCCTCAACGGCCAGTTCGTGCAGGGAGGCGGCACCAGCCTCAGCGCCCCGATCTGGGCGGGGTTGTGCGCCTTGCTCAACCAGGCACGCGCCAACGCCGGCCAAGGGTCGCTGGGACTGCTCGGCCCGAGTATCTATCCGTTGCTCGGCACGGCCAATTTCCGGGACATCACCAGCGGGAGCAACGGCGCCTACAGCGCCGGCGCGGGCTACGACATGGTGACCGGCATCGGCGTGCCCAACGTGGCCGCGCTGCTCCAGAATCTGGTGGGAAATTACGCGCCGGTGATCACGAGCCAGCCGTCAGGCCAATCGACGGCGCCAGGCCAGAACGCGGCTTACACCGTCGCGGCCAATGGGAATCCCCCTCCAACCTACCAGTGGCAACGCGAGCCGGTCGGCAGCACGACGTGGAGCAATCTCAGCGACACGACCACCTACACGGGCACCGCCACCACCACCCTGACAGTGAACGCGGTTACCGAGGCGATGAACGGCGACTCGTTCCAATGCCTGGTCAGCAACTCCAAAGGTACTGCGACCAGCACCTTGGCGGCTTTGATCGTCGTCACACCGCTGGTGATCTCCCCGCTGGCCGGACAAGCCGGTGCGTTAGGCAGCACCGATGGCACGGGTAGCTACGCCAGATTTTTCGACCCGGCCGATCTGGCGGTGGATGGCGCCGGAGACGTCTACGTCGCCGACACCAACAACCAGACGATTCGCAAAATCACTCCCGCCGGCGTCGTTTCCACTCTCGCCGGTCTCGCCGGCACCAGGGGTACCGCCGACGGCACGGGCAGCGCCGCGCGTTTCAACAGCCCCACGGGCATCACCGTTGATGGTGCGGGGAATCTCTATGTGGCCGATACCAACAGTGGCACGATCCGCAAAATCACCCCGACCGGCGCCGTCACGACTCTAGCCGGAATGGCGGGCACGCGCGGCAGCACCGATGGCACCGGCACCGCCGCGCGATTTTCCGTGCCATCGGACGTGGTGGTGGACGGCGCTGGCAACCTTTATGTCGCGGACACCGGCAACGACACCATCCGCAAGATCACTCCGGCGGGTGTTGTGACCACTTTCACCGGATCGACCGGTACCACCGGCAGCCTCGACGGCGCCACCACCATTGCCCGCTTCTTCACGCCAGAAGGCGTCGCGCTGGACGCCGCCGGCAATATCTACGTGGCCGATACCAACAACAACACCATCCGCAAGATCTCCGCCGGCGAGGTCAGCACCCTCGCCGGTCTGGCAGGATCGAGCGGGGGAAGCGATGGGAAGGGCGGCGCCGCGCGGTTCCGACACCCCGCTGACTTGGCGGCGGACATTGGCGGTAACCTTTATGTCGCTGATACCGACAATCACGCTATTCGCAAAGTGACGCCTACGGGCATCACGGAAACGGTGGCGGGGCTCATCGGCACGAGTGGCAGCGCCGACGGCAGCGGCACCTCGGCACGCTTCTTGTACCCGACGGGCGTGGCGGTGGATGGCGCGGGCAACGTCTATATCGCCGACACCCAAAACCACACTATCCGCAAGGGGGTGGTGGCATCGGCGCCGGTGATCCAGACGCAGCCGCAGGGCCAGTCGGTGACCGCGGGCGCGAACGTCCAGTTC
>CAZAFS010000048.1:0-11873 GCA_964484165.1 uncultured Opitutaceae bacterium
CTCGGCTGCACCCTCGCCATCTTCACCAACAAATACGGCTCCTCCTCGCGGCTGGTGTGCGACGCCCTCGGCATCGCGCCGCTGTTTCGCGGGATCTTCGGCGCCCACGACACCCCGTGGCTGAAACCTGATCCGCGCTATGTCGCCCACGTTCTTGCCGCCGTGGGCGGCGAGGCGGGAACCGCCTGCCTCGTGGGCGACTCTCCGTTCGACATGGAGGCGGCGCGCGGCAGCGGTCTCACCTGTTTTCTGGTTACCACGGGCACGCACTCCGCCGAGGACCTCCAGGCCGCGGGCGCGGCGCACATTTATCCCGACCTTTTCGCCCTGGCGCGCGGGGCCTTCGATCTTTCGCTGGAAGCACCGGGCGATCCCTCCCGGTAGGCCCGCCCCGCCGTGGCCGCGGCCTGCGTCGCAGGCCGGGCGGAAAAAAGGAGGGCACTGGGGGCCGCCTGCGTCATCCGCGATTGCGCCGCGCCGGGATGGCCGGAGTCAGTCAGTCGTCATTGTCATCGACCATCCCGGAGCCCTCACAGTCCGGGCACGCGACCATTCCGGTGCCCTTGCATTTGGAACACTTGCCGGGACTCCGGGGGGCGCTGGCGAGCAATTCGAGCTGGATTTCATCCACCACCCCGTGGCCATCGCATTTGGGGCAGGGGAGAAGGCCTTTGCCATTACAGCGAGCGCAGATCGGCATGGCGGGTCCTTTGGGTTCTGGTTGCGGCCATGATAAGGACCGCCCCGGCCGCTGTCAGACCATTTCGCACCGTTTTCCGGCCTGGACGTCCGGTCCCTTGCGCCGCTGGTGCCAATGATTGAGGAAGCCGCCTCCACGGCCGGAGGTGCCTTGCCAAACGGACGGCCATGTATAAATAGGCCCAATACCCACCCGACAATCACCCAGGCCTTTGATGAGATCCGATTCCGTAAAACCCTTACGACCGGTGGTTGGCAAGCCGCTGCGTGTCAACGACCGCGCCGAGATGCGCGACCTCTTTGAAGACGCCATCCAGCGGGCCGGGCGCAAGCAATTGCGCGTCCGGGTGCCGGGCGACGAGGGCTTGCTGCAGCGACTTCCGGGCTATCATTTTCATTTCAAACCGGAGGTTTTCATCCAGATGCATGGGCGCACGGAATTCCGGTTTCCCAAGGAGACGATCGAACTGCGGCCCGGCGAACTGTGCATTGTGCCGGCCGGCGTGCCGCACGGGGAATCCGTCTACTCCGAGCCGGACCGGCCGTTCCGCAATCTGGTCGCCGGATTCTACAGCAACACGCTGAGCCTGCACTTCGCGTATGAGGTCGCGCCGCACAAGCCGGACATCGAGGTGATCGAGTTTTTCGAGCTGCCCAACTTCGACGAGGTCGCCGGGTTGGCCCAAAGCGTCGTGGCCGCCTACCGGCGGCAGGCGCCCGCCCGCGACCACGTCCTGCGGGGATTGGTGATCGCGCTGCTCGGCATGTTCGAAAACGTCGTCGCGACGACGACCGACCGACTTAATTCCGAATCCGGCAAGGTCTTCCAGGTGAAGTGGATCGTCCGCGAGCAGGTCTCGAACACGGCCCTCAGCGTCAAGACGATCGCCGAGCGACTCCAGTGTTCGCCCGACTACCTGTCGCACCTCTTCCACCGGGCGACCGGCGAGAAACTGATCCACTATATTCACCGGATCCGGATCGAGGGTGCGCGCCTCGCCTTGGAGTCGACCCCGCTGCACATCTCGGAAATCGCGTTTGCGAGCGGTTTCGACGACGCGGGCTATTTCGCGCGAGTGTTCAAGAAACATTGCGCCGAATCGCCGCAGGAATTCCGGGCGCGGCTCGACGCGCGCCGCTCCGGGAAAGAAAACCAGCCGAAGACCATCTACTACGACCGGGTGGATTACACCGCCGGCGAACCGGTCTCGGCGGTCACGGATTTCGACGAGGACAGTTGAGGCCCGCCCGGCGGGACCAGCGCCCGCGGCTCCATGGCGCCACGGCGCGTCAGACCCGGGTCAGGCGTGCGCGGGGGCCGCGGCGCCCTCCTTCGGCACCAGCAGCAAGGCCGCCGCGGCTATGAACAGGCAGACGCCCCCCGCCATCACGGCGAAGACGAGATTGCCGTGCAGATAGTTTTTGACCAGGGGTCCAAAGAATAGGGCGGCCAGGATTTCCGGCAGCACGATGAAGAAATTGAAGATGCCCATGTAGACGCCCATTCGCTCGGGCGGCAGCGCGCCAGCCAGGATCGCGTAGGGCATCGAGAGGATCGACGCCCACGCCACGCCGCCCAGCGCCAGCGCTCCGAGAAGCAGATACCGCTGACCTTCCCCGTGAATGAAGCCGACCGCCAGCAACCCGAGCCCGCCGACCACCAGGCAGAAGCCGTGGATATGGCGGCGATCCAGTTTTTGCGCCGCCGCCACCAGCCCGAAGGCGGCCAGGAAGGTCACCGCATCCTTGGTCGCATAGCAGACGCCAGCCCACTCCGCGCCGCGCTTGAACAGGTCGGAACCGGGATCACTGCTGCCGAAGATCACCGGCACGGCATTCGAGAAATGCAGCCACATGCAAAACAGCCCGAGCCAGGTGAAGAATTGTACGATCGCCAGCCGGCGCATCGTGACGGGCATCTTTGCCAATGCATCCGGGATCTCCCTCACCAGGTGCGCGAGCCCGCCGCTTTCGGACTTCCGGCGGCGAAACTCCGCCAAGTCTGCGGGCGGGTTCTCCTTCGTTGACACCACGGTCCACAGCACGGCGGTGAAAAAGGCGATTGCCCCGACGTAGAAGGAAATACGGACGTTCGTCGGGAGCGCATTGGCGCCGTCGGACGCGCTGCTGACCTGAAACCAATTACGGAGGACGTAGGGCAGCATTCCGGCCACGACCGCGCCCGCGCCAATGAAGAAACTCTGCATGGCGAAGCCCATCCCGCGTTGCTCCTCGGGCAACTTGTCGGCGACAAAGGCGCGGAAGGGTTCCATCGAGACGTTGATGGAGGCGTCCAGCACCCAGAGCATCCCCGCCGCCATGTAGAACTTTGGCAGATGGGGGATGAGCCAGGCGGCCAGGACGCCGGAATTTGGCATCAAAAGCAGCGCGAGCGAGCTGAGGATCGCCCCGACCAAAAAGTACGGCCGGCGCCGGCCGAGCCAGCACCACGTGCGGTCGCTCATCGCACCGATGATCGGCTGCACGATGAAACCGGTGAGCGGCGCCGCGAGCCAGAGTCTGGCTATCTGATCGTCGGCGGCCCCAAGATATTTGTAAATGGGGCTCATGTTCGCCATCTGCAGGCCCCAGCCAAATTGAATGCCGAGAAAACCGAAACTCATGTTCCAGATGGCGGGCAGCGACAAGCGGGGGGGCTGGCTCATGAGTTGGACGGGGTCGGCGTGGCGGTCGCGGACACGGAAGCGGGAGAATGATCCGAAGGCAACCGGGCGGGCGGCGCACTGTAGTCGCGCTGCCGCCCGTCACCGGTGCGGTCGAAGAGCGTATGCCAGTGGCGCAGCGTCTCGAGCCGGTTGCGCTCCAGCTGTGCCAGGTCGTTCGCGGTGAACCGCCAGCGCCAGTTGCCCTCAGTGCGGCCCGGGCGATTCATCCGCGCCGACGACGGGAGATCGAGCAGGTCCTGCATTGGCACCACCGCCAGCCGGGCTACGGAGGCGAAGGCGGCCCGGATAAGCGGCCACGCCGTCCCCGCGTCGGCGAGCCCGAAGTAGTCCGCCACCCGGGCGAACTGCCGGCGGTTGAGGCCCTCCAGCCAGCCCCGCGTCGTATCATTGTCGTGGGTGCCGGTGTAGACCACCGTATCCGCGAAATAGAAATGCGGCAGGTTGACGTTGTTGTCATCGTGCCCGTAGCCGAACTGCAGGATCTTCATGCCGGGCAGGCCGGCGGCACGGCGCAAGGCGGCGACGTCCGCCGTGACATACCCCAGGTCCTCGGCAATCAACCGCGCGGCGGGAAGGGCGGCCTTGACCGCCGCAAAAAACGCCAGCCCCGGGCCGGAGCGCCACCGGCCCGTTCGCGCATCGGGCGCCCCCACCGGGATTTCCCAAAAGGTGTCGAACCCGCGAAAATGGTCGAGCCTCACGATGTCGCACCGGCCAAAAACCGCGCGCAGCCGTTCGATCCACCACGCGTAACCGGTTCCGGCCAGTCGATCCCACGCGTAGAGTGGATTGCCCCACAGCTGACCGGCCGTGGAAAAATAGTCGGGGGGCACGCCGGCGACGGCCTCGGGCTGGCCGGCCGCATCCAGCCGAAAGATGTCGCGCCAACGCCACGTGTCGGCGCTGTCCATCGCGACGAAGATGGGAATGTCGCCCACCATGCTGATGCCGCGGGCGGCGGCGTATTCGCGCAGAGCCGCCCACTGGCGGAAAAAGACAAACTGGTAGAAGCGCTGACGGTCGGCCTCGGCCACCGCCGCCGCCGGCAGCTGCGCCGCGAGTCCGGGACGCCAGTCGCGCCACTCGGCCGGCCACTCCGTCCACGGCCGGCCCCCGAACTGGTGCTTGAGCGCCATGAACACCGCGTAGCCCTCCAGCCAGTCACCCTCCGCCGCCACGAAGTCGGCCAGCGCCCGCGGCCCGCCCCACGGCGCCTGGGCGCCCCGCTCCTGGAAGCGTTCGTGCGCGCAGGCGAGCACCGGCCAGAATTGCGCATAGAGCCCGCCGTAGTCGACGGACTCCGCCGGCAGGGCGCGCAAGGGCGCCAGTTCAGCGGCGGTCAACAGTCCGGCCTGCTGGAGTTCCTCCAGGTCGATGAAGTAGGGATTGCCGGCAAAGCTGGAGAACGACTGATACGGCGAGTCGCCGTAGCCCGTCGGTCCGAGGGGACAAAGCTGCCAATGGCGAAACCCGGCCCGGGCCAGAAAATCGACAAAGGCGCGCGCCCCCGCCCCGAGATTGCCGATGCCGCAGGTCCCCGGCAGGGACGAAACATGAGCGAGCACGCCGGTCGTGCGGGTGTTCAGCCACGTGGGAGATGACGAATCCATGGCGGGGGGGTCGCGCATTTAACGGAGTTTGATGATGTGCGCCCGCGAATCATCCGCGATCCGAACGTGCACCGCGCCCGCGTCGTCGCGCCACCAGCCCGCGGCGCCGGCGCCAGCGGGCAGGACGGCGAGCGGCTGGCCGTCGAGCGTCACGCCGGCGACGCCGGCGGTGCCATGCTCCGTGAATTCAAAATGCCGCGCCCCGGGTTCGTAGCGGCCGGTCGGTGCGTCCAGCCGGAGCTGCGCGCCGCCCTCCGCGGTGCGCGCGCAGCTCACGGTGGTGCGGCGGAACCCGTCCTGGCGATAGGCCGGGCTGACGCCGTCATCCTCATAGAGCGAGCCCGCCGCGGCACCGGCGGCGTCGGGATAAACGTCGAAGCGCACCGGGTCCCACGCCTTTTCGCCCACGAAATTCATCGCGTCCGTGGAGGGAATCACGCTGCCGCCACGCACGAAGAGCGGCAGGCGGTCGAGCGGGGCGTCCGCCCAGGTCAGGCGGCCTCCTTCCACCGGGGCGGCCGTCCAGAAATCATACCACCGGCCGCCCGGCAGGTAGACCTCGCGGCCGCGCACGCCCGGGCGCTGTACCGGGGCGGCCAGCAACCCGTCGCCCACCATGAACTGGTCGTCCAGGTTGAGGGTGTTGCGGTCCGCCTGGAAATTCAGCACGAGCGGGCGGAACAGGGGCACGCCGGTGCGATGGGCTTCCTCGAGGGTCGTGTAGAGGAAGGGCAGCAACTGGTAGCGGAGCCGGAGGTACTGGCGGATGATGTCGGTATAGACCGGACCGAAACGCCACGGCTCGTGGTCGTAATTGTCGACCGCGGCATGGTTGCGGCAGAGGGGAACGAGAAACGCCAGCTCGTAGTTGCGGACCAGGAGCTCGGGCGAGGCGCGGCCGATGAAACCGGGGACGTCGGCGCCGACGAAGGCTTCGCCGGAGAGCCCGAGCGAGGCGAACATCGGGATGTTGAGCGCGAGGGACTCCCACGTGGCGTTGTTGTCGCCGGTCCACATCGCGGCGTAGCGCTGCACGCCGGCATAGCCGGCGCGCGTGAGCACAAACGGACGCCGGTCGGGCTGGAGGCGCGCCAGCCCCTCGTAGGTGGCGCGCACCATGTTCAGCGCGAAAACATTCCGGTTAGCGGCGTAGGGCGTGTGCGCGCCGAGGTCGTCGAAGACCACATCCTGCTGGCTGCGGCCCGTCTGGTCGGCGAAGTCCGACGGCTCGTTCATATCGTCCCAGATGCCGGCCACGCCTTCCGCGAGAAACGGGCGGTGCAGGTCCCCCCACCAGCGCCGGGCGTCCTCGCGGGTATAGTCGACGTAAACCGCCTTGCCCGGCCAGACCTCGCCGATCCACAGCGACCCGTCGCGCCGGCGCAGAAAGTAGTTGCCCGCCAGGCCCTCGTTGAACACGGCGTAGCCGCCGTCCGCCGGGGCGTTGGCGGCGGGCGGCTCGTACTTGACGCCGGGATCGATGATCGTGACGACCTTCACGCCCTGCGCGCGCAGCCGGCCCAGCAGTCCGCGCGGATCGGGAAACCGCTGGGGATTCCACGTGAAGTCCCGATAGCCGTTCATGTAGTGGATATCGAGGTAAAGGACATCGAGCGGGAGGTGCTCGCTCCGGTAGCGCTGCACGATCTGTTCGACGAGCGTGTCCGGGTAATAGCTGTAGCGGCTCTGCTGGTTGCCCAACGCCCATAACGGCGGGAGCGGCATCCGCCCGGTGAGCTCGGTGTACCGGCCGAGCACTTGCTTCATGTCCGGGCCGGCGAAGAAGTAGTAGTCCAATCCGCCGCCCTCGACGCCATAGCCGGCGTTCTCCTGTCCGGTGTGGCCGAAGTCGAAGGAGGCGCGGGAGGAGTTGTCGTAGAACAGGCCGTAGACCGCGCCGTCCTCCCAGCCGAGATAAAACGGTATGCTCTGGTAGAGCGGATCGGTCCCCTCGACGTAGCCGGGGGTGTCGGAGTTCCACAGCGTGAATTCGCCGCGCCGCCGGTCGAGCCGGGCGGCCTTTTCCCCGAGCCCGTAGAAATGCTCGTCGAGCCCCAGGCGCTTCGCGACGGCGAGGCGACCCGTCCGGGGATCGCGCGCCATCGGGCGCGCGTCGGCGTTGATGAGCCGGTGCGTGGCGGCGTCGCGGAATTCGATCAGCAGCGGCTGGCGCCTGACCACCACCTCCAGCTCCGCGGTCGTCAGCGTAATTGCCTCCGCCGCCTCCTCCAGCCGCCACGGCACCACTTGCCATTCGCTCTTGGCGATCGCCCAGGAATGATCCGCTGCGTCCGGCTGGCCGGCGAAGCGCGCGCGGACGCGAATGAGATCGGGCGCCAGCACCGCCAGGTGGAGGCTGGACCCGTCGGCGCAGGCCAGCCGCACGCCCCGGTCATCGCGGCTCACGCCGGTGACTCCGCCGACCGGCTTCAGGCCGGATTCGTCCGACGCCAAGGCGGCGGCACCCAGAAATAATCCGCCGAGAAGGGCAAGGTAGGCGCGCACGGGGACGGTGAATGCGTGGGCAGCTGGACGGTGCCGGCCGCGGGTGAGAATGCGGCCACCAGAAGCGTTCCGGTGGCCGCACGAGGGTTGAACGGACGGAGACCCGGCGGCTTAGAATTTGTAGGAGGCGCCGAGCGAATATGAGGCCCCGTACTTCTGGTAATTCATGACCTGCCGCGGGTCGCCATTCTGGAGCGTGACCAGCGGCTCGTCGTTCAGGTTGTAGGCCTGGAGGTAGATCGACAGGCCTTTACACGGCCCGGATTGCACCGAGTAGCTGATCTGGGCGTCGATCACCTTCCGGGTCAGGGCCGTGGAGAACCCGTTGCCGGGGCTCACGTCGCCGGCCCGGTTCGGCGGACCAAAGGTCGTGATGTATTCCCGTGTCGGCGAACGGTAGGTCTCGCTGATGCGGGCGGAGAAGCCGCTGTGCTCGTAATAGAAGGTGATATTCGCCACCTTGCGGGAGAGCCCGGCGATCGGGGCATCCCCGCCGGTCGGACCCCACGGCTTTATGGCGCTGTCCGTGTAGGCGCCGCCCATCGTCACGCCAAAGCCCTTGATCGACGGGCTGATCAGTTCGCTGGCCAGCGACACGGTGAGTTCGGCGCCGCGGATGCTGCCGCCCTGGCCGTTGGCCGGAGCGCTCACGATGCCCTGGTGCAACTGCGGGTTCAGGCCGAGCGTCGGGTAACCGGTGAAGTCCGTCAGCGTGTTCTGGGTGTAGATGTAGGTCCTCAGATCCTTGTTGAACGCCGCAAGGGAGACGTACCCCTTGCTCTCCTTGAAGTACTTTTCCAAGGACAGGTCCACCGAGTTGGACAACCACGGACGCAGGTGCGGATTGCCGCCGCTGCCGCTCCACGGGCTGCGCGACAGGTCGGTCGAATTCACCAGCGTCTGGTCGAAGTTGTAGGCCTGGCCGGCGCGCAGGTCGAAGAGCCGCGGGCGCGCAATCTGGCGGGCGAGGCTGAGCTTGAGGTAGGTGCGGGTGTCCACCTTCAGGCTCAGGTTCAGGTCAGGGGCGAAGTTCGTGTACTTGGTTCCGTCCTGCACCGGATTCAGGACATTCGTCGAACCGTTGCGCGAATAGCCCGCGGACGACTGGTCGGTGTTGATCACACGGAAACCGACATCGCCCATGAGCGGCAGGTCGCCGATCTTGGTGTCGAAGTTTCCCTGGGTGTAGAATTGCCCGACCTTCTCGGTGACGTCAAAGCGCACGGCCACGTAGTCGAACTGCGTGTTCTGCACGAAACCGAACACGCCATTGCCCCACGCCGCCAGCGGGTCAAACGCGTAGATGCGCCCGAGCCCGAGGAAGCTCATGTCGGTCGTGCCGATCTGGGGCGGCAGCGGCGCGAGCGCGTGGCCGTTGGCGTTGGTGACGAACCCGGAGGGATTCTCGCCGTCCCGCTTGTAGTGATCGGTGTAGCTGACGCCGACCTCGAAACTGTCGAAGATCTTCTTGAGCTCATGCCGGGTCGAGAGCTTGAACTGGCCGAGTTCGTCCTTCGACTGGAGATATTTGAGGTAGCCCGGCGAGCCTGTGGCCGGAAGGGCCCAGGTATCCCAACCCTGAGGGTCCGTGAGGTAGAGGCCGTTGCCGGTGGAGTAGTCGAAGGCCGAGTGGATGACCGGAATCTGGCCCGGGATGAGCTGGACGGTCATCGTGTCGGGATGCGCCGCCGTTTGGTTGAATCCCAGGCCGGACCAGGTCTCCAGGTTCACATCCGTGCGGTTGACCCGGGAATAGCCCATGTCGAACGTCACCGGCCACTCGGATTTCTCGCCCAGGACGAGGTTCCATCCCGCGGCAAACGGGCTGTCGTTCCGCTTGAAGATGTCGTTGCGGACGATCGGCTGCACGTTGGTCAGCGTGGCATTGGTGATCAGCCCGCCGGAGGTGGCGTAACCGGGCTGCAGCACCGCCGAGCTCCAGAAGGCCAGCGGGATTTCCAAGCCGCGCAGCAGCTGCTTCTCCTCAAACCGCGAGACGAAGATGTCGATCGTGCTGTGGATGTTCTCGTTCGGCTTGAATTCGAGGACACCCATCAAGCCGTCGCGCTTCAGGTTGCTCGTGCGGACATAGGATTTGGTGCCGCCAAGGGCAAAGTTGCCCGCCGAGTCAGTGGGATAGCCCCACGCCTGGAACTGCTTGCCTTCCCACGGCGTGTTGGTGTGGGCGAAGCCGACCGCGATGCCCAGCGTCCCGGATGCATTCTGGTCGATGTAGGCCACGTTGAAATGCTCGCCGGTCTTCTTGGGGCCCGGGGTGAGCTGACCGTACTGCGTCCAGTCATAGTAGGCGCTGGCCGCGATCGTCCGGCCCGACCTGCTCAGCGGACGGACGGTGACCATGTCAACGGTGCCGGCCAGGCCCTGGGCAATCAGGTTTGCCGACGCGGTCTTGTGGACGATCACCTCATTCACCAACTCAGCCGGGTACTGGTCAAACTCCACGCCCCGGTTCTCCGCGGTTGAAGCCTGTTCGCGGCCGTTGAGCAGGCCGGTGCTGAAATCGCTGGTGAGGCCGCGGATGCTGATCGATTGATTGCGGCCGTTGATCGTCTGGGCGGCGATGCCGGTCAGGCGGGTGAGGGAGTCGGCGATGCTGACGTCGGGCAGCTTGCCGATGTCCTCCGCCGCGATGACCTCAGTGATAGTCGGCATTTGCTCCTTGATTTCCGCCGCGGCGGCAAGGCTGCCCGCGAAGCCGCTCGTGACGCGGAAGGCCTCCATCTTGACCACCGATTCCGCCGGAGCGGGAGTAGTAGCGGCGGGCGGCTGGGTCGGTGTCTGGTCAGTCGTGCTGGCGGGGGCTGGGGCGTTCTGGGCGGCCGCCGACAAGGGCAGGGCGACGGCCAGAAGGCCGATTCCCGCGTAACGCCACAGGGCGGGGCGGGAAGAGGTGGGGTGGAGTTTTGATTGCATGGCTTGGGTTGTCTAGGGTCTGAGTAGCAAGAACACCCGAAACCACTGCGTGTCGGCCGTGGTGTTGCGGGAGTTTGGGGTGATGGGGCAGGGTCGGCGCAGAGATGCGCTCCGAGGTATGCGGACAGGCTGGACAGAACCAATCTGTTCCGCGAACGGCGAATCACAACCAAAACCGCGATGGAATGGAAAAAACTTCGATTAGAAACTGGATCCGCACCACGCGCCGTCCGGCGCTCCGCGCTGCGTGATCAAAGATTAGTCCGCCCGCCCTAGGAATAGTCCTGCCCGCGCCCTTTGACCGGCGGGGTTCCCGGCGGAGGATACGTGCAATCCCCGGTCATCCGCAAATGAACCTCGTTAAGAAGCTCTGTTGGGCGCGGGGCGCCGCCATTCTCCTCGTGACGGTGACGGCCAGCCCGGCGGCCGAGCCGCCCGACTGGTGGCGAAACGCGGTCTTTTATGAAATCTTCGTGCGTTCCTTTGCCGACGCGGCGCACGGCCCGCTCGCGGGCGACGGCGTCGGCGATCTGCAGGGACTGATCGAGCATCTCGATTACCTCAATGACGGCAATCCGCGGACGACCGCCGATCTGGGGGTCACCGCGCTGTGGCTGATGCCGGTCAACCCTTCGCCGAGTTATCACGGGTACGACGTGACCGACTATTTCGACGTGAACCCGCAGTACGGCGACACGGCGTTGATGAAACGCCTCGTGAGCGAGGCGCACCGCCGCGGCATCCGCGTGATCCTCGACCTCGTCCTCAATCACGCGTCGTCGCAGCATCCGCTGTTCCGGCGGGCCGTGGCCGGCGGGCCGGACGCGCCGGAGCGAAAGGAGTTCCGATTCGCCGCCCTGCCGGAGGAGTTGGAAGGACCGTGGGGCGGGCCCGTGTGGCATCGCACCCGCGATGGCTTTAATTACGGTTTGTTCTCGGCGGACATGCCCGACTGGAATTTCCGCGACCCCGCAGTGACGGCCCACCACCGGCGCGTCGCCGACTACTGGCTGCGCGAGGTTGGCGTGGACGGGTTCCGGCTCGACGCGGTGCGGTATTTCTTCGAGGCGGGCGAACAACAGCAGGATCTCGCCGAAACCAAGGCGTGGCTGCGGGACTTCACGGCGTACTGTCACTCCGTCAAGCCGGACAGCTTCGTGATCGGCGAGGTCGCCGCCGGCACGGCCATCACGTCGGATTACCTCAACCGGGGTTCGCTCGACAGCCTGTTCGAGTTCGACTCCGCCCGGGCGATTATCGCGGCGGTGCGCTACGGGCTGGCGGGGATTTTCGCGCAACAGCAGGCGCGGATGCAGCACGCCTACGCCGCGGCGGACGACTGGGCGACGTTTCTCGGCAACCACGACCAGGAGCGCGTGGCCAGCCAGCTCGGGGACGACGCTCGCGAGCTGAAGTTTGCCGCGGAACTCCAGCTGAC
>CAZAFS010000048.1:11973-14850 GCA_964484165.1 uncultured Opitutaceae bacterium
GCCTCAACGGTCGCGTCCTTCGCGGTCAGATTGCAGAAGGAGACGGCGCGGTGCCCGCCCGCGGCTTCGCGGAGGACCGCGTAAACCGACCCGTTCGCGGTGGTGGCGATTCGGCGCATGGGCGCGCCGGTGCGCAGCGCCGGATCCGTGCGCTTCAGGGTGCACAGCGTCCGATAGAATTCGGTCAGGGGATGGGGGTGCCAGGAAATCGGATCGCGCTCGAAAAACTTCAGCCGGCGATCGAGCCCGGCCTCCTGCCCATTGTAGATGAGGGGGATCCCGTCGAGCATGAAGGTAAGCGCGGCGAAGGATTCCACGCCGCCGCCGAGCCGTTCAAAGACGGTTCCGTTCCAGCTGTTTTCATCGTGGTTGGTCGTGTACCGCATCAGGATTGCCCCTTGCGGGAAGAGCACCTGGGAGCGGGCCAGTTCGTCGTCGATGCGCGAGACTCCGGCGCCGCCGGTGGCCACGTCGTTAAATACCTTCATCATCCCGAAGGAATATGAGGCCTGGAAAGCTCGCCGCTGCTCCTGCGGCACCTCGGCCTCCGCGAGCAGAAACAGGTCGGGCCGCACCGCCCGCAGGCGCGCAGATAATTCATCCCAGAAAGCGGTGGGCACGCCGCTGGCAAAATCGCAGCGGAAGCCGTCAATCTTGAAGTCCCGGATCCAATGAGTCATCGCCGCGATCTCGTAGTCCCACACGGCATGATTGGTGAAATCGAGCTGCACGACGTCCGTCCAGTCGGTCCCGCTCGGCGGCACACCATGGCCTTGGGCGTCGTGGACGTAGAACTCCGGGTGTTGCGTGACGAGGGGATTGTCCCAGGCGGTGTGATTGCCCACCCAGTCGAGGATAACGCGGAAGCCCTGGGCATGCGCCGCCTCCACCAGCCGGGCGAAGTCCGCCTCGGTGCCGAACTCCGGATTGACGCCATAGTAATCGCGGACCGCGTAGGGACTGCCCAGCGGCCCCTTGCGGTTCTGTTCGCCGATGGGATGGATCGGCATGAGCCACAGCACGCCGACCCCCAGTTGCCGCAGGCGCGGCAGATCAGCCTCGACGCCAGCGAAATTGCCCGCCGTCGAAAACTGCCGGACATTGACCTCGTAGATGGTCTCATGCCGGACCCACTCCGGCGCGGCCAGGGCCGGCAAATGACCACAGACCTGCAGCGGTTCGGCGGCCCGCAGCGACACAAGGACGCAGGCGATCACGGCGGACCGAAGCGCAATCGGGTAACGGATTCTCATGGGGGTCAGCGTTTGACCGGATCGTGCGGCGGGGTGCCAACGGGAGCCAACGGAGAGCCCGGGACGATGCCGCAAAGAACGCGACAATTCTTAGAGTCTTCCGGTCGTTCCGGGTTTCAGGGCGCGCCTTCGGCCAGCTCGGCCAGGATCTCCGCCGCCTGCACGCATTGGTCGCGGATGACATCGAGGTGGGTGACCGCCCGGATTTTGCGCGGCCCGAACGCGAAGATCAGCACGCCCCGCTCCCGGGCCCGGTTGACGATGGTCGCGGCATCCGGGGCGTCGGCGGTGACCTCGAACACCAGGATGTTGGTCTGCACCGCGGCCGGATTGAGCAAAACGCGCCGTGACTTCGCCAGCCGTTGCGCGATGAGCCGGGCATTGGCGTGGTCCTCGGCCAGCCGGGTGAAGTTGTGATCCAGCGCATAGAGTCCGGCGGCCGCAAAGATGCCGACCTGGCGCATGGCCCCGCCGAACATGCGGCGGTACCGCACGGCGCGCTGGATGATCTCGCGCGTCCCGGCGAGGACGGATCCGCCCGGCGCTCCGAGCCCCTTCGAGAGCGCGACCGAGACGAGGTCGAATGGTGCCGCGAGCTCGGCCGGCGACCGGGCGCCGGCCACTGCCGCGTTCCACAGCCGCGCGCCGTCGAGATAGCTCGCGACGTCGTGCGCCCGCGCCGCCGCGCAAATCCGGACCGCCTCGTCCTGGGGAAAGATGACCCCACCCGCGCGGTTGTGGGTGTTTTCGATCTCCACCAGCGTGGTGGGCGGATAGGTGACATGGCCGCGGGGCTTGCGCGCGGCGAGGAACTCGGCCGCGGTGAACACCCCGCCCGCGCCGATCTCTGTGAACTGGACGCCGGCGTTGGCCGCCGAGGCGCCCGTTTCGTGCCACACCGCGTGACTCTCCCGGCTCACAATCACGTCGTCGCCCGGCCGCGTGAGGACGCGCAGGGCGGTCTGGTTGGCCATCGTGCCGGTGGGCATCCACAGCGCGGCCTCCTTCCCGAGGAGCGCGGCAATCCGCGCCTGAAGCAGGTTGATGGTCGGATCCTCGCCGAACTGGTCGTCGCCGACCGGGGCGGCGGCGATGGCCGCGCGCATGGGCGGCGAGGGGCGGGTGACGGTGTCGGAACGCAGGTCGATGGGCGGGGGGGTGGCGGTCATGGGAGGCTCCGGATGACCCCAACGTGCCAGCGAAACGCGCGGAGGCAACCCCGCCCGTCGCGTTCGGCTTTCCTTTTCCCGCGCCATGCCCAACGCTGTCGGGCCGTGGTTTCCCCCTCTGCCAGTCCCGCGGAGAGCCTCGCCGGCGTGCTCGAGCGCATCATCTTTCTCAACGAGGAGAATCATTACACCATCGCGGAGTTTCGCCGCGAGGACACCGACGGAAAGGTGACGATCGTCGGCCCGCTGCCCGGCGTGCAATGCGGCGAGACCCTCCATCTGCGCGGCACCTGGACCCGCCACCGCGAGCACGGCGACCAGTTCAAGATCGAGGCCTTCACCTCCGAGCTGCCGTCGTCCGTCTACGGCATCCGCAAATACCTCGGCAGCGGCCTGGTGCCCGGCATCGGCAAGGTCTACGCCAACAAGATCGTCGACGCGTTCGGCACCGACAC
>CAZAFS010000049.1:0-14626 GCA_964484165.1 uncultured Opitutaceae bacterium
CTCCAGCGCCTGGCCTCGCCGGCGCCCAAGCCCCAGTCGCTCGCGTGGGACGGCGTGACCCTCTGGATGGGCTCGCGCGAAACGCGGCGCATCTACGCCATCAATCCGGCGACCTGGACGGTCGGCTGGGAGATCGCGGCGCCGGGCATCCCGTGGGGCATGGCCGCGGTGGCCGGGGAGCTCCGCGTCATCTGCGGCGAGACGGCCGAGGACCACCGGATCATCCGGCGCTGTCTCCCGGGGCATGGTTTTGATCCGAAGTTCGGCATCCCGTGCCCGGACGACTGCGGCTCCCACCTCGGCTGGGACGGATGCCAGCTGTACCTCAGCCAGTGGTATCCCAAGAAGGTGCTGGCGCTCGGCGCCGACGGGCAGGTGGAGCGGGTGATCTCGGTGCCGCACGGCATCTGCGGCCAGGTCATCGTCGACGGGCTCTTTTTCCTCGCCACCACCGACGCCGAGGAGACGACGGATTACTGGCTGACCCGGGTGAATCTGCGCCCGGCGACGCCGCGGATCGACGACCTCGCCCGCATCCCATTCGCGGCGCGGGCGCTGGCGTTCGACGGCACGCGGTTCTGGACCAACCACCGGGAGCAGAACCAGATCGTGTCGTTCGCCCGTCCGGCGTGAAGCGAAAAGACCATCCGGGATATCACAGAAGGTAGCGAAGGTAACCAAGGATGGGCCGGGGAGCGGGTAGGGCGCAACCGCGGGGCGCACCAAGAAACCTGGCCGTCTCCGATCGTCGGCTTATCTGGTTGGACCGGCATGCCCGCTACCGCGGCTCTGGGGCGTGGCGTCAAATATCTTTTGCTGCTCGGGAGTCAGGATGACGCGTATATCAGCCAGCGCGGTCCGGCGGGCAACTGCACCCTGCGCGGGCCGGTCCGCCTCCGGTATCGCGAGCAAGGCCTCCAACTCCTCGTCAAAGATCTTCAAGGCGACCGCCTTCTGGGCGTCGGTCAGCGCGACCAGCGCGTTCAGACGGGCCAGTTTATTTTCGGGGGACATCAGCGTCAGCCCGCCGCCGTTGGATTGCGGAGTCCGGTCATAGGTTTTTTGCTGTTCCGGGGTCAGGATGGCGCGCACGTCGGCCAGCGCGGCCCGGTGGGCAACTGCACCCTGCGCGGGCCGGTCCGCCTCCGGAATCGCGAGCAAGGCCTCCAGCTCGTCGTCAAAGATCTTCAAGGCAACCGCCTTCTGGGCGTCGGTCAACGGGACCAGGGTGTTCAGGCGGGCGACTTGGTTTTCGGGGGTCATCATAGTCAGCCCGCCGCCGTAGGCTTGCGGCGTCCGGTCGTATATTTTTTGCTGTTCCGGAGTCAGGATGGCCCGAATCTGCCGCCGCATGTGTTCGCGGATCGGCGCGCCTTGTTCGAGGCGGTCCGCCTCGGGCAGGGCCTCCATCCCGGCGATCGCGGCTTGGACGATGTCCATGGCTTGGGTTTTCTGGCTCTCGGTGAGACCCAGGGCCGAATCGAGCGAGGCCACCATCGACTCCGGATCCTTGAAGTTAAACGCTTGGGCGAGACCGGGCGATGGGTGAAGGGCGAGGCCGAGCACGGCGGCGGCGACCAGGAACTTGAGCAATGGTTTCATGAGCGGAAGGCGGGCCGTGGAGTTGGATTGCAGGCCCACTCCAAGACGCTCCCCGGGATCCCGCCGATACAAAACTGAACAGAAAATCGCATCAAGGCCGGCTTCGCGCCGCCTTCGTGCGCCGATTTGGGCTTGACGCCGCTATATCCGTAACGGATATAGTCGCCCCGGTTCAACATGACTGCAACCTCGACCACCTCCCATCGCGACCCCGGGGCGGAACTGCCGCTCACGGCGGCCGTGTGCAGCATTCTGATGGCCCTGTCGGACGGGGAAAAACACGGCTACGCCATCATGCAGGCGGTGGCGGCCGAAACCGGAGGCGGTGTGGCGATGGGCCCCGGCACGCTCTACGGCTCGCTCGACCGCATGCTGCGCGCCCGACTCGTGGAGGAAACGGAGGGCGGGGCCGCGGATCCGAGCGAGCGCCGCCGCTATTACCGCCTGACCGATTTTGGCCGGCGCGTCCTGCGCGCGGAAGTCGCCCGGCTCGAGCGGGCCGTCAGCCTGGCGCGGCGGAAAAAGCTGATCGTCCGGCCCGCGACCGGGGCGCACCCATGAGCCGGCCGGGCAGATTCGTGTCCGTACTCTACCGGGCCGCCCTGCGTCTCTACCCGGCGGCGTTTCGTGCGCGTTATGCCGATGAGATGGTGCGGGTTTTCGGCGAGGGGTGGCGCGACGCGCAGTCCGCCGGTTCGACGGGCGTTCTCCGCTATGGGTCCCGCACTGGGTTGGATCTTTTCGCCAGCGCGCTGCGCGAGCGTCTGACGGCCGTTACCGCCCGGGAGTGGCTCGCCGGGCTCGCGGCCTACGCTTGTGGCTCCGCCATTGCCTGGGTCGATTTTCGGGCGACGGAGGTGCAGGCGACGTTGCTCCTGCTGCTGATCAGCGGTTTCGCGCTCGGCGGCCTTTTTCCCCAGCGGGCGTGGCGATCGGCGTTCATCATCGCCGCCTGTCTCCCGGCGATCCATCTGGTCGCGCTGACTCTGAGCCACGGCCCGCTGCCGGCCGGTCATCCCTATTTCTCGCGGTTCATGATCCTGCTGCCGGCGCTCGCCGCGTCGTATCTCGGCGCCGCCGCCGGCGTGCTCCTGCGCAAGCTCGGCCGCCTGCTCGCCGGATAGGACGCCGGAATTCTGCAGGAGGGAGCAAAGGCAGCGGAGGAAGGAACGGGGAGCGGGTGGGGCGCTCGGCCGGCCAGCCGGGCGCCACGAGTCCGGGCACCCCGGCGACCGCCGCCAGCGTCAGCGGATCCTGTCCGCTGGCGGCCAGGAGCAGGGACGCGCGCAACCGCGTCGATCCCCGCGGACCGCCGACTAAGGCTGGCGTTCGTTGCCCCAGAGCGTCGGGGTGTTCCCGTGCGCCTTGCGCCAGGCATCCCGCCAGAGATGGATGTCGGACGGCGTGATGGCCGGCATCGGCTGGCGCTCCTGCTTGGTGAAGGTCCGGGGCAGGGGACTGGCGGTGTCCTGATACCAGTAGGCGACCGAGGCCAGGTCCAGCGTCAGGTTGTCGTTGTCCCCGTGCTCGATGGTGTAACGGCAGGACGTATCGAAGTAGATGGGGTCGGCGATGTGGAAGCGGTAGAGATGGGTGCGCCCCAGCCAGCCCGTTTCATTGTTCACCCGGGCATAGCCGAAGTACGGATGCTGGAACAGCTCCTTGGGCGACCAGGAGGTATTGAAATAGTCCTCGGTGCCGGTGCCGTTCAGCGTGGGCTCGGCATCGCCATCGATGAAAATCATTTCGTCGCCCTCGCCGTACCACATGGGGCTCGGACAATTGACGTAATAGTTGACGCCGACGAGGTGGCCCCGGCCCTTGATGTCGGCGAAGACGTAGTTGCGCCGGCCGTCGCGGTTGCGACCGGATTTCCCCAGCAGGCCCCACTCGTTCTCACCTCCGGGCAGGGCCTCGGTGAGCTGATGATTGTACCAGGCGTGGAAGCGGCCGAGATCCTTGGGCAACTGCGGCACCTCCACGTAGTCGATGTTGAAGTAAAGGGCGTCGATCGTGCGTCCGCTCTGGTTCTCGATCTCGATCCTCGCCCCGGTGGCAAAGGGCATCGCAAAGTAGCTCACGTACGATTTTCCCCAGCCGGGCGTGACGGCCAGGGGCGCGCTGACAAAATCATAGGCCTCGCCCCAGCCGTTGCCAAAGAACGGGCCGACCGGCGCCTCGACCGAGGGATACGGCTTCCCGTCCCAAAACATCCGGATGATGACATCGTTGCGGTTCAGCGTGTCCGCCCCGGGCGCCAGGGTGATCCAGATGTGGGTGATGATGCCGGCGCCGGGCACATCCATGATGGTCACTTTGGCCCCGTCCGCGATGTGCGAGACGTTGTCCGCGTTGCCGCCGGTGCGATCATAGCTGCCGATGCGTCGCGATTTCATCTCCGGGCGGATGGTCGCGAGGCCGACGAATTCGCTCACCGGTTCCTGGGCCGCGAGTACGGTTGCCGCTATCAGGGCCGCGGCGATGGGGAGGAATAGCGGTGTTTTCATGGGGGTGTGCATCGGGGTTTTGCGCTTGGACAACCAGTGGTGGTGGCTCCCTGACGGGGTGGCGGCAGGGGTCAGGCGGGACCATTCACCTTTCGGAGCAGGGGACGGGCGGCATGAAGTGGGGCGAGATCCACGAGGGGGCCGGTACGGCACGGCGCCCGGCGCGGGTCTCTGTGGGAAAACCAGACGATGGATTGATGACGTGTATTTCTGCGATGCTCCAACCGCGGAAGGCGGGCTAGGGCGGGGCGGCCCGCAGCCGCTCGATCCCCTCCCGGGCCGGGGCAAAACCGGGTTTGATCCTCGAGGCCGCCTCCAGATGGGCCAGCGCCTCCGGCCGGCGGTCCGGCAGGCCGGACAGCAGCATGCCCAAAATAAAGTGACCCTCGAACGACTCCGGGTTGATCCTGACCACCGCCTCAAACTCGGCGATCGCATCCGGCAATCGCTCCGGGACTTTCAGCAAGGCGCTTCCCAATGTGCCGTGCCGGTCCGCCGAGTCGGGCTCCAGGCGCACGGCCGCCTCCAAGTGGGCAATCGCCTCCGGCAGTTTCCCGGGATCCTGCAGAAGGAGCTTCCCCAGATTGTCGTGCGCCTCCGCTGAGCCGGGATCAAGCCGCACCGCCGCCTCCAACTGCGCCATCGCCTCCTCCAACCGCCCGGGGACCTTCGCCAGCGCCACGCCCAGCTGGTGGTGCATGGCGGCCGAACGGGGACTGAGGCGCACCGCCTCCTCCAACTGCACCATGGCCTCCGGCAGGCGTCCGGGGGTTTTCGCCAGGGCCACGCCCAGATGACTGCGCAGGGAGGCCGAACCGGGATTGATTCGCACCGCCGTCTCCAACTGGTCGATCGCCTCGGGCAGTCGCTCCGGGATGCTGATCAAGGCCGCCCCCAGATTGTCGTGCATCTCCGCGGAACCCGGACTGAGGCGCACCGCTGCCTCAAACTGATCGACCGCGTCCGGCCGGCGCCCGGAAGCCTGGGACAGGGCGAGGCCCAGATTGTTGTGCGCGTCCGCCAGATCGGGGAAGAGGCGCACCGTCGCTTCATCCTCGGCGATGGCCTCGGAGAGGCGGCCCGGAATCATGGCCAGGTCGTATCCCAGGTTGAGGTGCGCCTCGGCATAACGGGGATCGAGGCGCAACGCGGCTTGATAATGGCCGATCGCCTCCGGCATGCGCCCGGCGATTTGCGACAAAATCAGCCCCAGATTGTTGTGCGCCATCGCGCAGGCGGGATTTCGCGCCAGGGTGTCCCGGTAGAGCGTCTGGCCATCGCGAAACGTACCGCTGTGGCTCCAAGTCAGGGCGCCCAGGGCTGCGACCAGCGCCGCGGCCCCCGCGGGGGCCAGGGGCCGGGTGGCGGGCGGCAGCCGCCGGGCGGCGAGCGCGAATCCCGCCGCCACCGGCACGATGATGCCCAGGCAGGCCTGATACTGAAAGTGGTCCGCCACGTAGGAAAAAATGAACGGATAGACATTGATGAACCCCAACACCGGAAACAGCGTCCCGGCGAAAATCAGGAATCCGGCCAGCCCCGATGCCGCGGCGCGCGACAGCCCCGCCGCCGCGGCGGGGGCCGGCGGCCCGCGGTGCCTCTGCGCCAGCAGGACCAATCCCGCCACCAGCGCGAGCGCGCCCAGCGGATACAGGTATTGCCACCACACCGCCCCGTCGACGGTCCAACGCGGGTAGATGAACATCAAGTCCGCCGGCCACACCAGCTTCCCGAGGTAAAACCAAATCACGCGGCCAGCCAACAGGCAGCGTTCGGGCAGGGTGAGCGAAAAATCTACCCCCCGGGCGCCGATGAAGGATCGCTCCACCCATGACGTCATCAGCCCCGCGGTCGCCCCGAGTCCGAACCACGGCAGCAGCGGCCGCACGTCGCGGCGCCAGCCGAGCCGGCCGCGCTGCCACCAGAAGATGACCAGCAGGGCCGCGGGCAGCGTCGCCGTCACCGTCTTGGTCAGCAGGGCCAGCACAAACAGACCCAGCGCGAGACCATAGCGCTTCGGCCGGCGGTCCCGGTCAAACCCGAGGTAGACGAGCGCCGCTCCCAGGTAGAAGACGGTTGAAAGCGTGTTCTTCTGCTCCGAGATCCACGCCACCGACTCCACGCATATGGGGTGCAGGGCAAAGATGAATCCCGCCAGCCACGCCCCCGGCAGCGCCAGCCGCCGCATGATCGCCACCACCAGGCAGGCGGCCGCCGCGTGCAGCAGGATGTTCGTCAGATGATAGCCCGCCACCGCGTCCCCCCACAGGCGGTGCTCCACCCAGAAGGCGGTGTGCAGCAGCGGGTAATACTGCTGCGTCGCGCCCACCTCGAACCAGATGCGTTCCAGACCGCCGGGGGATCGCAGCTCCTCCCGCGTCAGGTGTCCGTCGTCGTCCCAGAGCAATCCGCCGCGAACGGCCGGCAGATACGCCAGCAGCGTCACGGCGAAAATCACCGCCCCCGCCCCGACGCTCCGAAGGTTCATTGACCGGAAGTTCATCGCCGGAAACCCATTCGCGCCGGCGACCCGGCAGGCCCCGGCGAACCCCGCCGGCCACCGGGGCGGGCACCGGCGGGATGGATCCCCCGGCCGCGCAGCGCCCGCGTGATTTTGAAATCGGTGCTCAGGTTCCGGTGCGACACGGTCAAGCGGGGATGAATCTAGAGCCACCGGGGCGGGCTTGCCCATGCTTATTTGGGGCCCGCAGACGGTGGAGAAGTGGACATCCCCTTTGCGATTCCTGCCGAGGTTTCCAAACCGCCCCCATTGAGCAGTCCAGTCGGCCGACCAGGTGACGCTGGGTCAGTTTGTCATTGCGAGGAGTCCCGCCAATGCGGGATGACGAGGCAATCGATCTGGACCCCGACCGGGTCGGGGCTGGATCGCCATCCTCCTTCGCCAAGGCTACGGAGGACAGGCTGGCCCGCGGGCGCGGATTTCGCGATGACAAGACAGACTGGCCCACCGCCGGCCTGTTCGCGCCCGCATTTGAAAGGACTGGGAAGCTGGCTATGTTCCGGCGTTTCGCCGGATGAAATTCCCCATCCGGCGAATGCGATGCATCGACCCCCGCGTCCCGTGTCCGCGAAAGGCGCGCAAAACCTCAACCATCCACAACCCGAAAAACGTCATGGCCACGCTGACCACCCGCACCGGCCCCAAGGAGCACAAGGTCGTATCGCCCCAGGAATGGCTCGCGGCCCGCAAGGCGCTGCTCGCCGAGGAAAAGCAGTTCAGCCGCCTGCGCGATCAACTGAACCGGAAACGGCGCGCCCTGCCTTGGAAGAAGGTGGACAAGGACTACGTCTTCGATGGCTCGGCCGGGAAGGAGACGCTCGCGGACCTTTTCGCCGGCAAGCGCCAGCTCGTCGTCTACCATTTCATGTTCCACCCCGACGACAACGCGGGGTGCCCGCATTGCTCCTTCTGGGCCGACCATTTCGACGGCGCCGGCCTCCACCTGCCGCAGCGGGACACGACGCTGGTCGTGATCTCGCGCGCGCCGTTCCGGAAACTCGCGCGCTTCCAGCGCCGGATGGGATGGAAGTTCAAGTGGGTGTCGTCGGGCCGGAGCGATTTCAACTACGATTTCGGCGTTTCGTTCCGGCCGGAGGACCTCCGCGCCGGCCGCGTGTTCTACAACTACACGAAAACCACCATGGGCATCGAGGACCGCGAAGGCGCGAGCGCGTTTTACCGGGACCGGGGCGGCGCGGTGTATCACACCTATTCGACCCAGGCGCGCGGGATCGACCTGCTCAACACCACCTACAATTTCCTCGATCTGACCGCCAAGGGCCGCGACGAGGATCCGGATCGGCCGCAGAGCTGGGTGCGCTATCACGACCGATACCGGCGGCGGCGGTGAGACCGCCGCCGCAGCGCCGGCCGCGGGGCTAGAGGGGTTCCAGAATTCCGAACGCCGCCCCCTGCGGGTCGCGCAGGACCGCAAAACGGCAGTAGCCCGGGACGGTGGTCGTGTCCATCAGCACGCGCCCGCCGAGGCGCCGAACCTTGGCGACGGCCTGGGCGCAGTTCGTGACGTGCCAGTATGTCACCCAGCATGGGGGCAGCTGCTTCATCGGCTCCGGCCAGATTCCGCCGACACCTTTGTCGCCGAGCTTGAGCAGGTGGTAGGCTTTGCCGCCAACCCCCATCTTCTGGGTCTTCCACCCGAAGACCGTCGCGTAGAATTTCCCGGCGGCCGCGGACTTTGGCGTGCTGAGGTCGTGCCAGCAGACCGTGCCGGGCGTGTTGTCCAGGCCGGCGCCCGGATGTTTGCGCGGCTGCCAAAGACCGAAAGCCGCCCCGGTCGGATCCTGCAGAATCGCCAGGTGGCCCTGGTCCATGACCTTCAGCGGCCCCAGGCAAAGCTTCCCGCCGGCGGCCTTCGCCTTCCGGACGGTGCGGGCGACACCCTTGACGGCGACATACGGAAGCCAGCACAGCGGCGCTTTCATCTTCCTTTGCTCGGGGGACATCGGGTAAAGGGCGCACGCGTCCCGGCCCTTCACTCGTAGCATCGAATAGACGAAGTCCCCGTCGCCCATGGGGAGGTCCTTCACCTCCCAGCCAAAGACGCCCTGGTAGAATCTTTTGGCGCCGGCGACATCCTTGGTGCCGAGGTCGGTCCAGCAGAATCTGCCGGGTGGGTGTTTTTTGATCACGGCCATGTTCGGTCCTCCTGTAGCGGGTGATGGATTTGGGTTCGGGCTAATTGCGGGCGGCAAGCATGGGGCCATACGCGCGGCGGTAGACCCAGGCCAGGTAGAGTTCCAGGGCCAGGAAGACGGCGGCCATCGGCAGACCGGCCGGTTGGAGAAAGGCGTGAAAGGCGATGCTGTTCACCATGAAGGGCGCAAACAGGACCAGGGCCAGCGGCACGAATCGGTTCAGGACGAGCAGCGCGCCGACGATCAGCTGGGTCGTCCCGATCAACCGCATCATGTATCCCGACTGGACCAGCGCGCCGACGAAGGCCGCGGCGGGCGCCGGCAGCGGGGTCGAAGGTGGGGGAATGAAGTTCAGGAAGCAGTTGGCCCCGAACACAAGCAGGGACAGCCCCATCAAAAAGCGGACGACGGCGGGCAGGTGGCGGACGAAGGGCTTCCTGCCGCGCTCGGAGGTCTCGCCGGGATCATAGGTCGGATTGGTAGTCATGGTTCTCTCCGTTCAGTTTTTGGCCGCCACCGCGACCAGGCGGTCGAGGCTCTCGCCCCAGCCTTGGTGGAAGCCCATCTGCTCGTGCTTTTCCCGGTTCGCCACGGTCCAGTGCAGCGCCCGGGCAGTGTACTTGGTTTTCCCGCCGGGCAGCGCCTCGAAGGTCGTGATGGCGGTGAAGAAGGTGTCCGGCGCGGGCTCCCAGCCGGCGCCGAACGCATCGGTGAAGACGATCCGTTCGTTCGGCACGACCTCGAGGAAAACGCCCTGGGTCGGATACTCGGTGCCGTCGGGCGCGCGCATGACCGTTCGGAAAGAGCCGCCTGGGCGCAGATCCATTTCGCACACCGGGATGGTCATGCCGTGGGGTCCCCACCACTCGGGCAGCCGCGTGGTCCAGACCCTGGACACGCGCTCGCGCGACGCATCGATGACGCGGGTGAGGAGCAGTTCGCGGTCGGAGGAAGGCTTCACCGGAGCCGGCTTGGTTCCTGTGCTCATGGCTCAGGTGGCGGTTGTGGACGGTGATGGAGTGGTGCGTTCAATGACTCAACGAACGAGGCGGGTCGTTCCGGACAGGGTGCGGTTTTTTTCGGAGCGCCGGAGCGGCGGGGGGAGGCAAGGCGGCCCCGGGGGGGGCGGTTTGGTCGCGGGCGGCTAGACTAGGCGTGCCGGCGCGCACCACGTGGTCACCTTGACCTATGGGTGACGCGCCGCTCATGCAATATCCCCGATTTCTGCCAAATTTCATCCCGATGTGTCCGATTGGTCGCTCCCCGTCCATCATGAATGTTGACGGTCCACTCTCACTCGCCATCCGGCCGACCCGGCCATGGAAACAAATCCGACGCCCCCGCCCCCCCCGCATGCTGTTTTCTTGAAACGCCGGTCCCGAAAACTGCCAGGATCTCTCGCCGGAGCAGTGCCAGCAGCTTATCACCCGCTGGAACGACTGGTTCGAAGGGCTGCTGGGGCCGGTCAGCCTTGTCGAGGAGCCATAGTCGCACTCCGCATTCTCGTCGCCAACGTCCGTCCCGCCGGCTATCGGTCAGAGGTCGAAAATCACCCCCGCATCATGATCCGGCGTTCGACTCCCCTTGGTATTCTGCGGCGCGGGCTGTTCGGCCTCGGCGCGCTGGCCGGGGCGGTGGTCCACGCCGCGCCGGGCGGCGATGACGTGATCTGGTTCGACACGCCAGCCGCCCATTTCACCGAGTCATCGCCGATCGGCAACGGCCGGCTCGGCGCCATGGTCTTCGGCGGCACCGCCGAGGAGCGGGTGGTGCTCAACGAAACCGGCATGTGGTCCGGCTCGCCGCAGGACGCCGACCGGCCCGACGCGGCCGCCGCGCTGCCCGAAATCCGGCGCCTGCTGCTGGCGGGCCGCAACGCCGAGGCGGAACGGCTGGTCAACGCCAGTTTCACCTGCGCCGGCCGGGGCTCGGGGTTCGGCGCGGGCGCGAATGTCCCCTACGGCTCCTACCAGGTGCTCGGCAATTTGCGGCTGCGCTTCGTCCAGCCCGGGGCCGACGCGCCGGCGGCGGATTACCGGCGGGAACTCGACCTGACGGACGCCGTGGTGCGCGTCAGCTACGAGCAGGGCGGGGTGCGGTACACGCGCGAGGCGTTCGTCAGCGCCCCCGACGAGGCGATCGTCCTGCGGCTCGCGGCCGACCGCCCCGGCAGCCTGTCCCTTGACGTGCGGCTCGACCGGCCCGAGCGCGCGGTGACGGCGGCCGCGGGCGACGACGGCCTGCGCCTGACCGGCCAGTTGAACAACGGCACGGACGGGAAGGGCGTGCGGTTCGCCGCGATCGCGCGGGCGCTCGCCCCCGGCGGCGCGGTGCACGTCCGTGACGGCGTGCTGCAGGTGCGCGGCGCCGACGAGGTCGTCCTGCTGGTGACGGCGGCGACCGACATCCGCACCTTTGCCGGCCGGCGCAGCGACGACCCGACGGGCATGGCGGCCGACGATCTGGCACGGGCCGCGGCCAAGCCGTACGCGGAGCTGCGCCGGGCGCACGTGGCCGACTATCAGCACTGGTTCAACCGGGTGAGCCTGCGGCTGGGACCGGCCGACGCCGCGGCGGCCGCGCGGCCCACGCCGGCGCGCCTGCAAGCGTTCCGCGCGGGCGCGCAGGATCCCGGCCTCGCCGCGCTGTATTTCGATTTCGGCCGCTACCTCCTCATCTCGTCCTCCCGCCCGGGCGGCCTGCCGGCGAACCTGCAGGGTTTGTGGGCGGAGGGAATCCAGACGCCGTGGAACGGCGACTGGCACCTGAACATCAACGTGCAGATGAACTACTGGCCCGCCGAGGTGTGCAACTTGGGCGAGCTGGCGCAGCCGCTGTTCGCGTTCGTCGCGTCGTTGCAGGCTCCCGGGGCGCGCACGGCCCGGAGCTATTACGGCGCGCACGGCTGGGTGGCGCACGTCATCACCAACCCGTGGGGCTTCACCGCACCGGGCGAGTCGGCGACCTGGGGCTCGACCACCACCGGCTCGGCCTGGCTGTGCGAGCACCTCTGGGACCACTACCGGTTCACCGGCGACCGGAAGTTCCTCGCGTGGGCTTATCCGATCATGAAGGGCTCGGCCCAGTTCTACCTCGACATGCTGATCGCGGAGCCCACGCGCGGCTGGCTCGTGACGGCCCCCTCCAATTCGCCCGAGAATTCGTTCTATCTGCCCGACGGCACGGTGGGCCACATCTGCCTCGGGGCCACGGCCGATATGCAGCTGCTGCGCTACCTGTTCGGCGCGTGCCTTGAAGCCGCGCAGACCCTGAACGTGGACGAGACGTTTCGTGCCGAGCTGGCGGAAAAACGCGCGCGGCTGGCGCCCACGCGGATCGGCGCCGACGGCCGCGTGATGGAATGGCAGGAGGACTACTGCGAGGTCGATCCGCATCACCGGCACACGTCCCACCTCTGGGGCCTGTATCCCGGCGACGAGATCAGTCCCACCGCGACGCCCGCGCTGGCGGCGGCGGCGCGCCGGACCCTCGACGCCCGCGGCGACGCCGGCACCGGCTGGAGCCTGGCCTACCGGCTCTGCCTTTGGGCGCGGCTGGGCGACGGCAACCGCGCCTACCGGCTGCTGGGCGAGCACCTCAAGCCCGCGACCCTGGCCACGGCCAGCCAGCCGGAGAGCGGCGGCACCTATCCCAACCTGTTCGACGCCCACCCGCCGTTCCAGATCGACGGCAACTTCGGCGGCACGGCGGGCATCGCGGAGATGCTGCTGCAGAGCCAGGCCGCGTCACCCGGCTCAGGACAATCGGGCGAGATTCATTTGCTGCCGGCGCGGCCCGAGGCGTGGCCCGAGGGCGCGGTGCGCGGGCTGCGCGCCCGCGGCGGCTTCGAGGTCGACCTGGCGTGGCGGCAGGGCCGGCTGGTTTCCGCCGCGATCCGCAGTGTCGGCGGCACGGCCACCCGCGTGCGGTACGGCGACCAGGTGATCGAGCTCACGCTCCAGCCGGGTGAGACGGTGACGCTCGACGCCGCGCTGCGCCGCGGATGAAGGCAGGAGCCTGTCTGTCCGCACCCATGAAAACCACCCCGCTGTGGTGTGCCGCCATTCTCCTCGCGACCGCGGGATGCGTCCACTTGGGCCGGGAAAACCTCGCCGTGGGCGGACTGAATTGCGAACAGGATGTCGACCCGCTGGGGGTGGACGTACCCCAGCCGCGCCTGGGCTGGACGCTGCAGTCCGCCGAGCGCGGCCAGGCGCAGACGGCCTATCAGGTGCTCGCGGCCTCCGCGCCGGAGGTGCTGGCGCGGGATCAGGGCGACCTCTGGGACAGCGGCCGCGTGACGTCCGACGACACGCTCGGCGTGCGCTATCGCGGCCGGGCGCTGCCACCGGCCGAGCAGGTGTTGTGGAAAGTGCGGGTGTGGGACCGGGCGGGGCGCCGCTCGGCGTGGAGTCCGGCCGCCACCTGGACCATGGGCCTGCTCGCCGCCGCTCCGGCCTCGCCCGGCCGCCCTGGCGCGAGCGGTTGGTCGGCGCAGTGGATCACGGATCCGGATCTCTTCCGGTGGCAGCGCCCGCTCCTCGGCTACCACTCCGAGGACACGGCCGATCCCAACACGGTCAAGTGGGTGCAGCTCGACCTCGGCGCGCCCAAGGCGATTGCCGGAGTGCGGCTGCACGCGCTGCGGTACGGCGTCGTTGAGGGGCTCGGGTTCCCCCGGAAGTTCAAGGTGGAGATTTCTGACGATCCCACCTTCGCCCGGAGCACGGTGGTCGCCGATTTCAGCCGGCAGGAATACCCGAATCCGCAGGCGCGGCGCATTGACCTACGGGTGGAGGACGTGACGGGCCGCTACGTGCGCCTGACGGCCAACGGCCTGCGGGTGGAGGAGGGACGGGCATGCCTCGCCCTCAGCCAGATCGAGGTCATCAATTCGTACCAGCTCGAGACCGCCTCCGGTGGCGACAACGTCGCGTGCGGCGCCGCCGTGACCGCGAGCGACAGCCTGGAGCAGCCGCCGTGGTCGGCCGCGGCGCTAACCGACGGCCTGGGCGTGCCGTTCGCCAACCCGCGGGCCAACACCACGCTGCTCCTGCGCCGCGAGTTCACGGTGCGACCGGGGCTGCGCCGCGCCCTCGTCATGGTCTGCGGGCTGGGGCAATACCAGTTGACGCTCAACGGCCGGCCCGCCGGGGCGCCGGCGATCGCGCCCGGCTGGACGCATTTCGGCAAGACGTGTCTCTACGACACGCTCGACGTCACCCCGCTGCTGCAACCTGGCGCCAACGCCGCCGGCCTGATGCTGGCGGGTGGCATGTACAACGTGCAGGAGGGCCGGTTTGTGAAATTCGTGACGCCGTTTCGGCCGCTCACCGCCAGCGCGGAAATCCGGCTGGAGTATGCCGACGGCGCGGTGGAGACCGTGCCGACCGACGATCATTGGCGCGTGGCAACCGGGCCGGTGACCTTTGCGAGCATGTACGGTGGCGAGGATTATGACGCGCGTCTCGAGGCCCGGGGCTGGGATCGGCCCGGCTTCGACGATTCGCGCTGGCGGGAGGCGGTGGGGTGGGCGGGGCCCGGCGGGACGCTGCGCGGCCATTCCTTCGCGGCGCCGCCGGTCGAGCCGTTCGAGGAGCTGGCATCGGTCGCCGCGCACCCGCTTCAGCCGGGGGTCACGGTTTATGACCTGGGCCAGAACGCCGCCGTGATGCTGCGGCTCAAGGTGCGCGGGCCGGCGGGCGCGTCGGTGCGGGTCATCCCCGCGGAGCTGCTGGCCGCCGATGGCTCGGTCGACCGGCGCTCGAGCGGCCCGCGCGGCCCGGCCTGGTGGCAGTACACCCTGGCGGGCGGCGGCGAGGAAACGTGGGCGGCGCGGT
>CAZAFS010000050.1:0-14520 GCA_964484165.1 uncultured Opitutaceae bacterium
GCTACGCCTCGGGCGATCTCGCCTGCTCGATGTATTGGACCGTGTTCGCGCAGTTTCTGATGTTTTTCTATACGGATGTAGTTGGCCTTGCTGCGGCATCGGTTGCCACCATGTTTGCGATCACGCGGCTCTGGGACACAATAAACGATCCGATGATGGGGCTCATTGCGGACAGGACGCGCTCGCGGCACGGCCGGTATCGTCCCTGGCTCCTCTGGACGATAGTGCCCTTGGTCGCCTCCGGCATTCTCACGTTCACCGTGCCGGACGCCTCGGCGGGTGCCAAGCTCGTATATGCGTATGTGACATACACGCTGGTCGGCATGGTTTATACGGCGTTGAATCTGCCGTATGCCGCATTGATGGGGGTCATGACCCCCGATACGCAGGAACGGACGGTGCTGTCGTCGTTCCGCTATGTCGGGTCGTTCTCTGGAGGCTTGATCGTTCAGTTCTCTCTATTAAGCTTAGTTGCTTGGTTAGGAAAAGGCAACGACAGGTTCGGCTACCCGTGTGCGATTGCTCTTTACGGGGCCTTGGCGGCAGGTCTTCTCGTATTTACATTCCGGGCGACGCAGGAGCGCGTGCGGGCACCCGCAGGCGCTCCTTCTAGTACCATATGGAGCGACCTTAGAAACTTAGTAAGCAACAGACCGTGGGTCGTTCTTGGTTCGGTTGTCGCCATCACTTTGATTTGGATCTCCATCCGGGGCGCGGTGACGATCTATTACTTCAAGTATTATTGCGGCAACCAGGCGCTGGCCTCGAGTTTTCTCGGGCTTGGCACGGTCGGGGCGCTTATGGGTATCGTGTGCACGAAATGGTTTGTCCGAATGGCAGGAGACAAGCGTCGGGCTTTCATCGGGGTGAACATAGCCGCGGGCCTGAGCGCCCTCTGTCTGTATTTTCCCGGCCCCCACGACGTGGTTATGATCTTCGGTCTGGCGTTTGTGGGTTCATTTCTGTGTGGGCCACTCATGCCGCTGATGTTTTCGATGTTCGCGGATACCGCCGATTATGGAGAGTGGCGATTTGGTCGGCGGACAACTGGGCTGATCTTCGCTGCCGGCACGGCCTCACTGAAGTTGGGCTGGACGGTGGGTGGGGCACTTACCGGTTGGCTGTTGGCTTTCTATGGGTATCGTGCGAATATGGTGCAGAGTGCAGAAACGTTGATGGGCCTTCGTGCATTAATGAGTTGGATTCCCGCTTTGTTTGCTGGTGTGGGTGCAATCGTAGGGTTCTTCTATTCGATCGACGCAAAGACGGAAAATGCAATCGGGGCCGGTTTGGCGGCATGTCGGGCGGGGAGTGCCGCGCCGACGTTGGGGGATCGCGAGACGCCCGGCGCATGAGTAATGCGCCGTAAGGGTCCTCGACAAACGTCTTCGGTAGATGCCAACCCGGATCAAGAATCTACGGACAGAATATCTGCGGGAACCGTTCGGGGTGACCTCGCGAACGCCGCGGTTGTCTTGGCAGATAGAAACCGATGAACCCGACCGCTGGGTCAGGGGGGCAACCTTGCGCGTGGATGTGTCTGGGGAGGTTTCCATGCAGGCGAATCGGCTGCTGTGGCGATCCGGCCCGTTGCCGGTGGAAACAGTATTTGTGCATTTGCCGGCCGACCTGCCCTACGTTTCCGGGATGACATTGTACTGGGTGTTGCGGCTTGATGCTGCCAATGGCACCGGCGTGGCCGAAAGCGAAATCGCGTCGTTTGGCATGGGTATTCTGCACGAGACTGAGTGGCGGGCGACTTGGATCAGCCACTGGGACTCCGGCATCACACCCACGGGGCAAAAGCGACTTCGATTCATCGAGCATCCGGTGGCAGACCGCGCCGCCAAGCGTGCGATGCAGGAGGGCGCTCCGGTCATCGCCTGGTTTCGCTGCACGTTTCCAATTGAAGCGACGAAGGTAGTCCGACGCATGGAGGCGCGATTTCTTGCCCAAACGGCGGATTTGCAGGGCAGAATCAACGGCATCGCCCTCCTCGTGAACGAGCACCGGATCGATTCGGAGTTCTCTACGGACCGATTCCTTGTGGCATCGATACCCGCCGCTTATTGCATAGCAGGGGATAACCTTTTGGCGGTCCGTTCAGTGAACGGCCTTTGCTTTGCCCATACCGCGAATTTGCTTGGTGCGCTTGAGATCACCTTCGAGGATGGTGAATCGCGGCGAATTGAGACGGGGCCCGGTTGGCAAAGCTGCATGTTGAAGTCGGATACGGAAGCGGAATTCCCGCCCACTGCGGACGCCTCTTGGGTCAATGCCCGGCTTGCCTCAAATATGCATCGGCTCGCGTGGAGTGACCTACGGCATCCGCATCCCGAGATTGGGGGCGAAGCGGCCGACATGTCGCTTTGCCGGCCGAAACTGCCCGCCAGTTACCTGCGCAAGGAGTTCGTCATCCAGGATGCGGTCCTCACGGCGCGGTTGTTCATCTCCGGTCTCGGGCTGTACCATCTGTATCTGAACGGGCGAAGGGTGGGCGGTCGCGCTTTCGCGCCGCATCCCACCAACTATGGAAAAAAGATCTTATATGATTCTTTGGAAGTTGGACATTTGCTGAAGGCCGGGCCAAATGCCATCGGAGTCATCCTCGGGAACGGTCGTTTTTTCGCCCCACGACTAAACCATCTGGTTGGATCGCATTCCTACGGCTATCCGATGCTCCTGTGCCAACTTGAGGTCTCCCTGGCAGGTGGTCGCCGGCAGTATGTCCTGAGTGATGGGTCTTGGCGCTCCACCTCAAACGGACCCGTTCGTGAAAACAACGAGTACGACGGGGAGGCCTACCACGCGACCGATGAACTTGATGGCTGGGCTGATAGTGGTTTTGACGATGCGGGATGGGCTGGCATTTTTGAAGTGTTACCGCCCTCGGTCCGCATCGTCTCCTCCGGAGTTGAGGAAAACAACGTGGTCGAGCAGGGCGAGCCCGTCGAGATCGTTGAGTGCGGCGGGCGGTATATCGTCGATTTCGGCAGGCCGATATACGGCAATGTTTCCATCACTGCGCCCGGGCGGGTTGGCGACTGCGCGAGTTGGGTTTCAGGTTACAGCCTGAACCAGGCGGGAGGCTTGCTGCGTGAGAACAATCGCTCTGCGCTCAGCCGCGATACGTACTATTTCAAGGGGGGAGGAACCGAATCGTGGCAGCCCCTTTTTCGAGGCCAGGGGTTCCGGCGCGTTGAAATCGAGCGGTGGCCGGGGATGCCACAGCGCGATCAGATCAGGGCCAATGTCATTCGCAACGCCGTGGACCGGATCGGGTTCTTCTCCTGTTCCGACCCGCTGGTCAACCGGATCTACGAGAACATCACAAACGTCCAGCAGATGTACTTTCGCGGCCTGCCGATGGATCCCGACCGTGACGAACGCATGGGCTGGATGGGCGACATTGCACGCAATGCGGGAAGCTTTCTCTGGAACTGGGATGCCCCCGCCTTCTTTCATAAGTGGATGGACGATATAGCGCTCGAACAAGAGGCCGATGGGCATGTCCCCGATGTCGTTCCCGCCTATTGGGACGTCTTCACGGACAGCATCACGTGGCCGGCGTCCTTCATCTTCATTCCGTGGCTACTTCACCGCCGCTACGGCGACACGCGCTTCCTTTCGGACCACTTCGACGGGCGCAAGCGCTGGATCGATTTTGTCACCTCGCGGCTCCGCGAGGATTTCACGACCGACGCCTGCGTTTACAACGACTGGTGTGACACGGCCACGCTCGAACAGGGCAATTATCATTTTGGAAAGACAGACGGCGCCCTCATTAGCACAGCCTACATCGCACAATACTTCCGGGTGATGGCGCAAATGGCGCAGGTTCTCGGGAAGGCCGGGGATGCGGAGCGCTACCTGCAGATGCTGGAAAAGGTCAATGCGGGCTTCATCCGCCGGTTTACCTGTGACGGAAGGAAACCTCTTTGCCAGACGCAGTGCGCCCATGCGCTGGCCATCTGCTTCGACTTGATTCCGCCCGAGGCAAAGCCCGAGTTTCATCGGAGCTTCGCCGCGAGCATAGAGAAGGCTGCCGGCCATCCGACGGCCGGCTTGATCGGCATGCAATGGCTCTTCCGGGCCATGTCGATCATCGGGCGTGACGACATTGCCTTCGCGATGCTGCGGAAGATCGAATGCCCGAGTTGGGGATACATGATAGCCAAAGGATCGAGGGGGATTTGGGAGAAATGGAACACCGACAAGGAAGGGCCCGGCATGAACAGCGAAGCGCTGATTTTCCTTGGGGGTGGTATTATCGACTGGCTTTTTAGGAACCTAGCCGGAATTCGCCCTAACGCCGTCGCCGGCCGAAGCTTCATCCTGCAACCATCGGTTGACCTGCCGATCGCTGCGGCCGCGGCCACCCATCGCTGCCCTCACGGTATCATTGCCAGTGACTGGAAGAAAGAGGCCGACCACCTTCGCTGGGAGGTCAGGGTTCCATTCGGGAGCGAGGCAACGGTCGAACTCCCGCCGGGCTGGGAATTCTGGGGTGCCGGCGACGCTCAGGAAGGTACGAGCTTTAGCCGCACGCTTCCGGCCGGCTGCCACCTGCTGCACGCCCGAGGGCCGGTGCCAGGCACGGGATGGCCGAGAGGCGGGGAAATCTGAACAACTTATACGGAACGGAATGAATGAAAACGAGAACAAAGGCGACTGACCGCGAACACCTCGCGGCGCTTTCCGTGGGCTTCAAACGGCGAGCGAATGATCATGAGGGCCATCGGGCCAGACCGTGGACGCGGTTTGCCGCCTGTGCAGGTTGGCTTGGCTTGATGGTTGCCGCCTTCCCGCCTGGAATGGGTTCCGCGGTTGCGTTGGGAGGGGAGCGGGATGCGTCGGAATGCGCCGCGCGGACGGACGTTCCATGGTACCACGACTACTATACCATGGTGACATTGCCGCATCAAATGTCGGAAGCAGACGTGGCGGAAACCGGTGCAGACGCTTACCGCGGCTCGGTCTTGTGGGGCGGATGGTATGGCGCATGGTACCAAGACTGGCAAAAAACGACAGCCTTTTACCGAGACGCCAAGCCGCGGATGGAGCGCCAGTTCAGGCGCAATGTGATGTATTACGACGGCGGAGAGGTGGGCGATTTCGTCCTATTCCTTGGTCCTGATGGCAAGGCTGTCACCGACGGCTGGATCGTCGAAACTTGGAAAGGATCTCCTCCGCTGAAGGCGTATTGGTTCGGGATGGATTGGTTCTTCAAGAAGCAAACGCCGTTCCCTTTTCCCAACTATATGGAGTACGGGTTGAAGCCATTTACCGATCCCGCGGGGGCGGTGCCCGCGTCCGCGCATGAGGTGCTTGGGTGGCGTGATGTGAACGGCAACCAAGAGTGGAACCTGCTTAGTTCGAACATGCTGATCACCGATGAGCAGGCAAAAGCGAGTGGCCTTGCCCGGATCTCGCAAAAGCAATTTCTCGGGGAGCATACGAATCAGGGCAACGGATGGGCAATTATGCGCTTGATGACCCAGGACTATGCCAATCCGCAGCTCCGCGACTATGAGGCTTGGGATTTGGCGAGGCTGACCCGGGAGATCAAGCCGGACGGCTGGCATATCGACAACCTCGGCGACAACAATCTTTTCTGTCCCTACAGATACTGCTTCGGGGTCTGGAGCGAGCACACGTTTCGCCAGTTTATGAAGCAGCGCTTCCCGGCGGAGAAGTTGAAGCGTCTAGGGATCGTTGACATCGACACCTTCGACATCAAGGAGTACATGCGCCGCCGCCGGGGCAGTTCCAAGCAGGAGGAATTCGCCGGTTACGATGATCCTAAGTGGAAGGAGGACCTCATATTCAAGTGCTACCTGATCAACCAAGTCCAGGAATCGGTCAAGTTTCATGCCGCCAAATTCGACGCGATCAAGCAGGCGGCAAAGGAGGAGGGCATCGACGTCATGGTCTCGGGAAACCTGATCCCGATTTTCGCGGGTTGCTCGCTGATCGCTGGGAAGATCGATGTCTGTCATTTCGAGTGGCAGGCGAAGCGCGACTACCTTCCGACCCGCCGTCCGATGGGTCTGCCGCCGAGAGCACGCAGCTCCTACATTACCCGGCTTGCCACGGCGATCAGCAATGATAACTATTCGGTTGTCTCGCTTTATGTTAGTTACGACCTGCGTGGCAAGGGGCACGAGAATCTCTACCTCGCCCAGGGCTTCGAGGCGCTGGCCAACCGCAGCGTGATGGACTTCGGCCACGCCTACCTCGACATGTATTCACCGGGCACCCCGCGCACAGCCGGCATCTACAACCGCTTTGTCAAAGAATATCGTCGCGAGCTGAGCCGCCGCGATTTTGTAGCGGATGTCGGGCTGGTCTACGACCAATGGGCTGACGTGGCTTCATCGACCGCTGCCCGGCTCGATGTGAATGACTTCTTCAACGAATACGCCGGCTGGTGCGATTTTCTGACCGACACTCACAGACAGTGGAAGGTTCTCCCCTCGACGACACTAAACTATGAGAAGATAAAGAATCTGCCGCTGGTCATTCTCCCCTCGGCTCTTTGCCTGACTGATGCCAACTTCGAGGCGTTGAGGACTTATCTCGAAAACGGAGGGCGCGTCCTCGCCACCGGCAATACCGGGCTTCGTTTCGGTCCCGGGGGTAATCTCATGAAGCGCTCTGCCAACCCGATCGAAGTATTCAAGAAATACCCGGGCTTCCGCTGGGTTATGGACCAGCCGGCCGCACCTTACTGGCTTTCGAAGGGGGACGAAGCCGCGAAGCGAATGAAGGCCCTCGTGACCTACCCGAACATCGACCCGGTGCTCCGCACGGATGCGGAAATCCATGTCGGTGTCACCCTGAGCCGGAGCCTTCCCGGCGAACCCGACACTCTGAGCCTCGATCTGAACAACAACCAGTTCGATTCCGAGACCGACCGGTTCACACCCACCCGCCCTTTCAGTGTCGGCATCCGGGTTCCGAAGAATTTCAAGCCGCCCTTTTCCGTGACCATAGCCGAGCCCGAGAAGGGACTCTGGACGCTCCCTGCTGGGCTAGTGTCGTTCAACCCCAAGAATCGGACGCTGACGCTGGCAATCGAACCTTTTGAGTGTTACCGATTCGTGCAGATAAGAACCGTTAGCGAACAGGCGGCTGAGCACGACGCCAAATGGGGAGGCCAGAAAAAGTTCAAAGGAAACAATAGCGGTCAACCTGCTGAGACGGCTCAAGATTAACAGGGATCGGAATTATCGTCATGGATGCACAGACGGTCACGGAGCATTTGCACTTTGGATACTCGGGCCAATCGCTCATGCCGAGATGGCTTTATGCCGGATTGTGGCCCCCGCCACCACTTGCAGCGGCCAGTTCAACCTGTGGGCGCAGGCCACGAGGCCGTTCGATCTGTGCAGGTCCCCCATTGTGCTCTGCCCGAAAGCCATGCTAACAATCCCACCGTCGCGGCCGCGATGCGCGCGGACGGCAGGCAGATGCTTTCACGACCTTGAAGACCCACGTCGTTTGCCCCATCGCAAGGTCGGTGCTTCCCATCCGAAAACCTGTCGATCATGCTTCCTGCCATAACCACCGGGTCGTTTCGTCTCGCCGCAGTCCGCAAAAAAACTGCCACCGCCGCCGAGGCCGTCGCCAAGATTCGCGACGGCTCGACCATCGCCATTCAAGGCGCCGGTGGTGGCGCCGGCGAGCCAACAGCCTTGTTGCGCGCGATCCGCGTACGATTCGATTCTGCGCAAACGCCGCGGGGAGTGACACTCGTGCATGCCACGGGACTTGGCGACAAGAATGAGATCGGAACTGATCTGCTGGCTGTGCCGGGTTTGGTGTCCCGTGACATTGCGGGCCACTTGGGTATGGCGCCGAAGATGGCCGCGATGATTCTTCGCGAAGAGATCGGGTGCTATAATTGGCCGCAGGGTGTGATCTCGCATCTCTTTCGTGCCATCGCTGCCCGGACACCCGGAGTGCTGACCAAAACCGGGCTCCATACTTACATCGATCCGCGTCTCGAGGGCGGACGGATGAACCACTGCACCACTAAAAACCTCGTGCAGGTCGTGCAGCTCGCCGGCGAAGAGTGGCTCTTCTTTCCAAGCATGCGCATCGATGTCGCCCTCGTGCGCGGCACGACGGCTGACCTCAAAGGCAACATCAGCGCCGAGGGCGAAGGCGCCATCTACGAAGGCATCTCGATCGCACAGGCGGCCAAGGCGAACGGAGGCATCGTCATTGCGCAGGTAAAGCGCCTGGCGGAGCCCGGATCGCTCAACCCGCGGGAAGTCGTGATTCCGGGGGTCTCCGTCGATTATATCGTCGTCGATCCCGGGCAGAAGCAGACCTGTCTCACCGAATACGATCCATCTCTCTCCGGCGAGACGCGCGGGCCCTTGGCCGCGCTGCCTCGTCTGCCGCTCAATGAACGTAAGGTCGTGGCGCGGCGCGCTGTGGCCGAATTGTGGCCCGGCGCAGCGATCAACGTCGGCGTCGGAATGCCTGATGGCATCGCACCCGTCGCGGCTGAGCAGGGTATTCTCGACCAGGTCACTTTCACCATCGAGCAGGGACTAGTGGGCGGAATGCCGGCCGGCGGCATCATCTTCGGTGTGGCGCACAATCCCGAGGCGCGGATCCACCAAAGCCACCAGTTCGATTTCTACGACGGCGGCGGACTCGATATTGGGTTTCTCGGTATGGCCCAGACCGACGCCGAGGGCAACGTGAACGCCAGCAAAGTCGGCTCGCTGCTTTCCGGCTGCGGCGGGTTCATCAACATCTCGCAAAATGCGAAGAAGGTCGTGTTCTGTGGCACCTTCACCGCGAAGGGTCTGGACCTCATAGTCGGCGACGGCCGGCTCACCATCAAACGCGAGGGATCGATCAAGAAATTTGTGCGTAAGGTCGAGCAGGTGACCTTCTGTGGAGCGTATGCCGCTCAGCGCGGCCAGCCCGTGCTCTACGTAACCGAACGTGCGGTGTTCGAATTGACCCACGACGGGCCGGTGCTCCGGGAGATCGCCCCCGGGGTGGATCTCGCGCGTGATATCTTTGGACAGATGGATTTCAAGCCCGCCGTCGCGCCCGACCTCAAGCCAATGGACGCGGCCCACTTCCGCTGATTGCGTATGGTCCTCCTCCTTGCACTCATTACGGTTTTGTCATGGGGCATCTGGCTATTCCCCGCGCACGGTGCCGCGATGAAATCGCAGCGGGTGGTGGTTTTCTATGTGACACTCGCGAACTTGCTGGTTTCCGCCGCCATGACGGGTCTAAAGCCTGCAGGCCAATCCGTGGACGCCTCCGTATGGATCGCGATTGCGGTCGGCGGAGTGTGCTGGACCTTGAGCGGCGCCTGCGCGTTCGGCGCCACGGCGCGGCTGGGCCCCGCTCGCGCGATGGGCGTGTGGTCGCCGTTGAACATTCTCGTCTCCCTCGGGTGGGGCTGCGTCCTGTTCGGCGAATTCGCCGGATTGGATTCCGGTCGGTTGTGCCTGACAGTTCTGAGTGTCGCCGCGCTCGTCGCGGGTTTGCTCATTGTGATCCGGCCGGACCGTTCGGCCACCGGAACGAAACCGGCGTCCCGGTCGGGACTTCTGATGGCGGTGGGAGCCGGCGCTCTCTGGGGCAGCTACTTTCTGCCGATCCGCTGGTCCGGGACAGACCCTGCCACGGCCGTTCTGCCGATGGCGGTGGGCATGTTTGCGGCGGCGGGTATCATCCTCCTCGCGACCCGCACCTCTTGGCGGCTGGCCGCGGGCGGTGACTATCTTAGATTGCCGCTGTCGGGCGCGCTCTGGAGCGCTGGCAACTTCGGTTCGCTCGCGTTGATGGAACGCGTCGGCACGGGCCGCGGGTTTTCCATCGCGCAGCTCTGCCTGGTGGTGAACGCGATCGTCGGCATCTTCTTCCTGCGCACACCCTCGCCGGGATCGCCCGCCGCCCACCGAGTCTTGATCGGTTGCAGTCTGGCCACCGTCGGCGGCATCACGCTGGGATTCACCCGTTAATCCTGTCATGACTACCACAATATCCGTCGCCATTGCCGAGGGCATCGGAACCCTCACGCTCTGTCCTGCGGTCGAAGGTAAGCCCCCCACCTTCGATCACGCGGTTTTGGAGCAGATGGACGGGGCGGTAGGGCGACTCGAAGAGGCGGCGCACGCCGGCACGCTGCGGCTGCTGTTCGTGCGCAGTGCGTCGCCCAAGTTTTTCTGTGTGGGCGCTGACTTGGGCTCTCTGCGGTCTCTCGATGCCCAATCGATCATTCCTTGGGTCGAGCATGGCCATCGCGTTTTCAACCGGCTTGAAGATTTGCCTGTCCCCGTGATCGCGCGGGTCGAAGGCTACACCTTGGGTGGCGGTCTCGAACTCGCGATGGCGTGCGACGCAATCTTTGCGCACGAGAAGGCGCAGTTCGGCCACACGGAAGCGAAACTGGGGTTCGTGGCGGGCTGGGGTGGGTCATGGCGGCTGCCGCGCCGGGTCGGTCTGGCTCGCGCTAAGGTGATGTTCTTCACCGGCCAGATTTTGGACGCTGCGGAAGCCCGACGCATTGGGTTGGTCGAATTCGTCGGCACGGGCGACGCGCTGGACGAACACTGCCGGCAGTTTGTCGAGGCCGTGCGGTCGGGAAGCGACGCCTCCCACTCCGGGCACAAACGACTTCTCGCCGCCGCGTTCTCCGCATCCCGCGACGAAGGCGGCCGTGCTGAGGCAGCTCAATCGACCCAGTGCGCTGGCAGCCCATCCACCCGGCAACGACTCGCTGACTTCTTTGCCACCCGTTCCAAAAAGACCTGATTTTCCCGGCGTTCACGCGCCCCTCGGAAATCCTGGTAATCCCAACCATCCTCCCCCATGTCCCCTACAACCTACCATCTCTGGATTGACGGTCGCTCGGTCGCCAGCTCCGGCGCTGTCTGTATCGAACGCAGGAGCCCCGCGCATGATACGCTGGTTGCCACCTACGTCGCGGGTACGAAGGCCGATGTCGATGCCGCCGTTGACGCTGCCAAGCGCGCTTGGCTGGCCCCCGCGTGGGCTGGTCTGACCGGCGCTGATCGTGCCGCCGTTCTCTGTCGAACCGCGGCACTCATTCGTCGCGATGCCGCAGCACTCGCTGAAATCGAGACTCTCGAGAGCGGCAAGCCCATCGCGCAGGCCCGCGAGGAAATGGGCTGGGCCGCCGGCATTTGGGACTACGCCGCGGCCCTGGCCCGCCAACTCCACGGCGAAAGCTACAACACTCTGGGCCCCGCGCATCTGGGCATGACGTTGCGTGAACCCATCGGCGTCGTCGGTCTGATTACGCCGTGGAACTTTCCGCTGCTCATCATCAGCCAGAAGCTGCCGTTCGCCCTGGCGGCAGGTTGTACCTGTATCGTCAAGCCTAGCGAGTTCACCAGCGGTACCACTCTGCGGCTGGCCGCGCTGCTTAAGGAGGCGGGTCTCCCGGATGGCGTGTGCAATGTCATCACCGGTTACGGGGACCCGGTCGGCCAGCGCATCGCGGAACATCCAGACATAGCGATGGTGTCGTTCACCGGTTCGACGGCCGTGGGCAAGAAGATCGTCGCGGCCTCCGCCCCAACCCTGAAAAAGGTCGCCCTCGAACTCGGCGGGAAAAATCCGCAGATCATCTTTCCCGACGCCGACTTCGAGGCTGCGGCCGACGCGGCGGTGTTCGGCGTGTTTTTCAACATGGGCGAATGCTGCAACAGCGGCAGCCGCATCTTGGTGCATAACAGTATTGCAGACCGGTTCGTGGCACGGATCGTGGAATTGTCGAAGGCAGTTCGCGTCGGCGACCCGCTCGACGAGCAGACTAAAGTTGGCGCCATCATCAACCGCGCCCAGTACGACAAGATCTGCTCCTACCTTGCGGACGCGAGGTCTGCCGGTGCTGCAGTCCGCCTCGGCGGCGACCGGCTCGCGGGCAATCATGGTCTCTACATCCAGCCTACTCTCCTCGATCATGTGCAACGCGGTATGCGCGTGGCGCGTGAGGAGATCTTTGGTCCGGTGCTCTCGATCATCCGCTTCGAGTCCGAGGACGAAGCAGTCGCCATCGCCAACGATGTCGCCTATGGTCTCTCGGCTAGCGTGTGGACGCGCGATATCGACCGCGCCCTCGGCCTCTCGCGCAAGATCGAAGCAGGCACAGTCTGGATCAATTGCTTTATGGACGGCTTTCCCGAGCTGCCTTTTGGCGGCTACAAACAGAGCGGACTCGGCCGCGAGCTCGGCCAGCACGCCGTTGAAGAATACACCGAGACGAAGACGGTGCTCATCCACCAAGGTCCGCGCACTGGGTGGTGGGCGCGCTGAGACTAACCGGTCTGGAGTTGGTAGGGAGGCGGGCTTGTGTCTTCGCCCGGCGGCCTTGGGATGATCCGCCACTTATTGTTCGCGGCAAGACCCCGGCACAGGATCGCACCGTGCCCCCATTCTTCGACCAAGGGAGTAATTTCCGGTGAACAGTAGCGCATGGTCAGCCCGGCCCTCCGGCGGCTTGAATGGTTGGCCTTAGACCCGTGCACCAGCATATCAGCATGCAGGGACATCTCGCCGGCTTTCAATTCGATCGGCACCGGGCGGCCATATTGTTCCGCGTCCATCACCTCCTGGTGGATGGCAGCGCGCTGGTCCGTCTGCTTCCACGGCAGATGGCCGAGTCGATGCGTGCCTGGAATGACCTCCATGCATGCGTTTTCGATATCGACATCGTCGATCGCCAGCCAGGCCGTTACCACGCCGCTGTGGCTGAGGGGCCAGTAGGCAGCGTCCTGATGCCAGGGCACGGTGCGCGGCTCGCGGGGCATCTTGCAGAAATAATGAGTCAGCCAGCAAATGATATTCGGGCCGACGATGTCCTCGACATAATCAAGGAGCGTCGGATTTGTCGCGAAGTCATAAAGCCCCCGGCACTGCTTTTCGTATCCGCAGATCGAAAAGGAATTGCGTCCATCATCTGCCTTCTCGATCGCATCGAGAAGGAACTTCAGATACCGGTTGTTCTTCTCCACTCCGTCCTGGTCGAAGATCCGGAAGGGCTTCAGATATCCGTTCTCGTTGTAGGAGGAAATCTGTGCGGGCGTAAGCCGCTTGGGTTTTGGCGTGGAGACCGGCCGGAATCGGTTGTCGCGCATTTTGGCATACTTCGGATCGGGGCCGAGGATGACCGTCGGGTTTGCTTGTTTGCTCATGATTTTGATCACCTGTGTTTGTGTTAAGCCTACACCTCTATCGCTTCGATTGGGATGGCAATTTTCACCGGATTTTTGTGATTTTCAGGCATGACGAAGCAAATCGTGGCGTATTCCTTTTCGAGTGCCTCTCCGGAACTGCTTTGGTGCCACAGCGCCGGGCGCATCGAGGGCGGCCCGGATTATGCCTACGCCCATCGCAAGGGCCTTCCCCGGACAACACTTTTCCTGACCTGCGAAGGCGCGGGCACGTTTCGCGTTGGGCGCCGGACTTGGGTGGCCCGGGAGCCGAGCGTGACCCTGCTGCTGCCGACCGCCTCACCTGCGGAGTGGCGAACCGAGGACCAGAAGTGGACATTCTGGTGGATCGATTGCCTCGGTGCGGGCTGGAAGGAATACCTTTCCCAGTTCGGAACCGCGCCGCGCGCGCGGACCCACGAGATCGGAATCGAGGGGGCGAACCGGCTCCAGGAGCAGTTCCGCAGGCTCATTGCCAGCCACCGCACGCCCAACGCCCGCTCGCGCTTTCTCTTTCAAACAATCGGGATGGAACTCATACTGGGTCTGCTGGAAGCCACCACCTTCCAGCTTGGCGCCCGGCCGGGACCGCTCATCTACGGCAATGAGGTCTTCGACGCGGTGGATGGTTATCTCGCGCGTCCGGATCCCCGGCCCGACCGGGTCGATGAGGTGGCGGCGCTCATCCATGCGTCGCCCGGACATATAAGCCGCGTGGTCAGATTCAGTCTCGGAATGTCGCTCAAGGAGTACATGATCTGCCAGCGCATCAGTCAGGCCAAACGACTTCTGGCCGAAACCCGGGAAAGCGTTGAGGCTGTCGGTAGAAAGGTCGGCTATCCCGACATCTACTATTTCTCCAGCTTCTTCAAACGCCGGGTCGGCATGGCTCCGACCTCTTTCCGCAGGAAGTACTGGGATTAACTGCTAGCGGCGGCGTAAACGTCGTGATAGACCGCCGGTTTGAAAACCGATACGCGTGACGTCGCGATAAACGAGACCGCCGCGGATCACGAGGATCAGCGGCGGCGATTGGGCTGTGGCGCATCAGGTTGAGGGCGGCGGATCGATCTGGTCCTTCATCCGGTAGGACTTTCCTTCGATGACGACGGTCTCGGCGCCGTGGAGGAGGCGATCGAGTATCGCGCTGGTGATTCCAGCATCGTTATTAAAGATTTCGGGCCAGCGCTTGAAGGGCTTGTTGGTGGTGATGACGATGGAACCGCGCTCGTAGCGCTGGCTAATGACCTGGAAGAGCAGATCGGCGCCGAGCTTGTCGAGCGGAAGGTAGCCGAGCTCG
>CAZAFS010000051.1:0-6582 GCA_964484165.1 uncultured Opitutaceae bacterium
CACCCACGGCAACCTGCCGACTTCGGCTGAGGACCACGAGGCTCATGACAATCAGAAAAACCAGAGCCAGGGGGTTTATGTTGGTACCAATTTGACCTGTTTCTTCCATGCGCTTTTCTCTCGCCGCAGGAGCTAAACGTTGGAGCACGTGCTGCGGTCAATGAACTCACGCTGCCAAAGTTCCATCGCCAGCAGCGAAAAAACCTCTTTTGCGTAGTGGCCGTGAAGGGAGTCGGCCTGCAACAGGCGACGGACGGCGCCGTTTCGAAAATAGCCCCGGGAGGCCGCCCGCGTCGAAAGCAGCACGTCCTCCACTTTTCCCTTAAGTTCGCGGCGCAACCACTTCTCATAGGGCACCGGGAATCCTGCTTTTTTTCGGGTGAGCACTGCCTTGGGAAGTACCTTGGCAAAGGTTGCCTTTAACGCCCGCTTGGTCTGTCCGCCCCTGACCTTGAACTCCGGAGGGAGCGACGCGGCAAATTCGAGGACAACGTGGTCCAGCAGAGGCACCCGCAGCTCGAGCGAGTTGGCCATGGTGATCTTGTCCGCCTTGATCAGTAGGTCGTCGGGCAGCCAGGTCTTGGTGTCCGCGTACAGCATCTGGTCGAGCAGCGGCCAGTCGGCGGCCGGTCGCAACACCTCGGCCATGGTGTTGGGAGCGGAAAATGACGCTGATGCCGCCAGGAACTCCGGCGTGAAGAACCGATGGGCCGAGCGGTTGAAGAAGGTGGAAGGAGAGGACGAGCGGCTGAAATAGCAGTCGGCCAAAGGGCGTCCCAAAGCGGATCCATAGCGCTGCACGCGTGCCATGCTGAGCCAAGCGCCCGCCCACGCCGCCGCCGCGCCAGCCGGCCGGGCCAGCGGACCGAGCACGCCCCGTATGCGGTCGAGGCGAAGCATGTTCGGGTAGTTCGGGTACCCGGCAAAGGCCTCGTCGCCGCCTTCGCCCGAGAGCAGCACCTTGACGTGCTGGCGGGCGAACTTGGAGACGTAATAGAGGGCCACGGCCGGCGGCTCGCAGACCGGTTCCTCCATGTGCCAGACATAGGCGGGAAGGAAATTCCAGAAATCCGCCGCGGTGATGCTGAGGTCGTAATGCTCGGTGCCAAATCGCCGGGCGGCCAGGCGCGCATAAGGCCGTTCGTCCACCACCTGATCGTCATCGAACCCCACGGTGAAGGTCTTGACCTTCTTCTCCGTGCCCTGGACCGCGTAACTCAGGACCGCCGATGAATCCACCCCGCCGCTGAGCAGAATGCCGACCGGCACGTCGGCGATCATATGGTCGCGCACCGTGGAGCCGAGCAAACTGGAGAGTTCCTCGACGACCTCCTCGAACGATCGTCCCCAACGCTCCTTCGTGAACTGAAGGTCCCAGTAGCACCGAATGGAGATCTTTCCGTCCTCGGCCAGGAGATAGTGACCCGGCAGCAGCTTGCGCACGGATCTGAACAGCGTGTCTTCGCCTGGCAAATAGAAGAAAGAGAAAAATCGGCGGAGGGCAGGTGGAGAAATCTCACGGGATACGGCGGGATCCGTGATGATCGCTTTCAGTTCGGAGGCGAAGTAGAGCGCCTCGGGTGTCTGGCAGTAATAGAGCGGTTTTATGCCGACCCGGTCCCGGGCCGCGAACAGGCGGCGATGCTTTTTGTCCCAGATCGCGAAGGCAAACATCCCGCGCAAATGCCGCACGCATTCGGCACCGTATTCTTCATAGAGGTGGATGATGACCTCCGTGTCGGAGCGCGAGCGGAACACATGGCCGCGGCGGAGAAGGTCCTCGCGCAGCGGCTGAAAGTTGTAGATCTCGCCGTTGAAGACGATCCAAACGGTCTCATCCTCGTTGGCCATCGGCTGGTTGCCGGTGCTGAGGTCGATGATCGACAGGCGGCAATGGCCCAAGCCGACATTGCCGTCCAGGTAAATGCCCTGCCCGTCCGGCCCGCGATGCGCGATCGGTCGCAGCATCGCCTCGATGTCGGCGCGTGCGACTCGGCCTTCCTGCTCAAAGAACAATTTACCGGCAATGCCGCACATGGAGTTTGAGCCTGGAATGCGCCCTCAACAGGAGGGAACGGAGAAAGCCGAGCAAGAGGACTGAGGAATGCTGCGATCACGCTGCCAGAAGAACCCTGGACAGCGTAAGCGATTGTGGAAATCAACGGTCATCAGGGTTTTTGTGCCCTGGCCCGCCCGCCCCAATCTGCATTCCTTGGTGAACCCAAACGTCCGGGCTATGACGAAGGGTGGCGTCCGGATTCCAGGCCACAACTCCAGCGCAGAATGGCCCTCCATTTCCGCAGCGAGTTTTCGCCGTGTTGGATCACCCGGTTCTTGGGAATGGCGAGCAGCGGCAGAATCAAAGAGAGGCGGACGAGGGAGGATGCCGCCATCGCAGCCCGGTAAAGGCTGGCGCTGAGTGCCCCCCGGTTGGACCGCATGAAACGGAAGACAGATTCGAGCATCATGACATTGGGCAAGCTGCCGTCGCTCGCCTGGGTGCTGCCGCCGCCGTGGTGGACGATGCTGGTTTCGGGAACATGATATACGCGAAACCCCGCCCGCTTCAGCTTGAAGCAGAGGTCCAGATCCTCGCCGTACATGAAGTAGTCCTCCGAAAAGCCGCCCACGGTTTCGAAGGCCTTTGCCTTGATGAGCATGCACGCGCCGGAAATGGCCTCCACCTCGCAGGGCTCGATGGCATCCGAATACAAAGCCGCGATCCCCCAGAGGCGCAGTCGCGGGAGGCGCCGGCGCAAGAACTCCGCGTCCAACACCTGGTTGACGACAGTGGGGTAGGATTGCACGCAACTGGTCTGCAAGGATCGATCGGAGTTGAGCAGCCGGCAGTTCGCCGCACCGGCCTCGGGCAACTTGGCCAGATGTCGCAGGAGGGGATCAATCGAGTCTTCCAGGAACTCCGTGTCGGGATTCAAGAACAGCAGGTTGCTGCCCTGGGCGTGGCGCGCGCCGAGATTGCTGGCCCGGGCGAAGCCAAGGTTTTTTTCGCTCTGCACGAAAACGACCGAAGGGAATTCGTGCTTCAGCATCTCGCCGCAGCCGTCGAAGGAGGCGCCGTCGACCACGATCACTTCAAAGTCCGCTTGGGGACGGTGGCGGAACAGCGAGGTGAGGCAGGCCCGGAGGTAATCCTTGGAGTTCCAGTTTACGATGATGATGGAGAGGACCATGCCGCTTACCAGAGACTGGGTTTCCCAAGAAGCTTGTTGAGCTGCTGCCGGCGGACATAGCGGATGAGCGCGGGATCCTCCACCCGGGAGACGCGTTTCACGTAGCCGCGGCAGAATCCCCACCACAGGCCGGCCGCGCCCACGAGGTAGGGCTTCTGCCCACTGCGTTTCAGGCACTTCAGCGCCATGAACAGCGGATGATAACCGGTGATGTAGTTCGCGAGTCCGTTCTTCACCCAGTTGCGCCAATGACCGTCAGCCGCGCCGGTGTCCTTGAGTTGATGGATCTTCAGCTCATGGAAAGTGCGGGTGTTCCATCCAAGCAGGTTGGCTTTGCACTCGTCCACGGTGTCCCAACCCGGTGCTTTGATCAGGCCGCCGATTTGTTCCCAACATGCGCGCCGGTAGATCTTGACGGCGCCGCGGACGTGAAACGCCGGATCGCCCGGGCTTTCGGCCACCAAAATGCCAGTCTGGCGTCGGCAGATGAGGCCGCCGGCTATGCCGAGGCGCGAATCCTGTTCGAAATGCTCCAGGCATCGCTCGAAGTAATCCGGCGCAAAGGAGAGGTCGCCGTCGAGCTTTGCCAGAAAATCCCACTTCCCGTCTCCAATGCACCCGAGCCCATCGTAAAACGCCTCAACGACCCCGGTTCCGGGTTGCCGAAAGCCGCGGTCCCTGCGGTGAACAGCCTGCACCCATCGGTGCTCAACCGCAGCGGCATCCGCCACCGTGCCGGTTCGATCCTTGGAGCCATCGTCCACGATGATCCAGCTCGCGGGACGGATGGTTTGGTTGACCACTGACTCGATCGTCAAAGGGAGGTTCCGCTCCTCGTTTCGAACCGTGGTGATGACAGAATATGTTGCCGTGCGGTTCATTGCCAGGTGGGCGATGAAAGTATCAGGGCCGGTGGGCTCACCGGCGCCGTCGCGCTTGGAATCTCTTGATGATGCGCTGGGGAAAGCGCAGCCAGTCATAGGCTCCTTCGAGCTTGGCGCGAAGCAGGGCATCATCATCGCAGCTATTGATCGGAAGTCGTTTGAGGCCCAGCACGTCATCACCGGATCGGGCGGTGCCAATTTCGGTCGTGACACACGCCTCGTAACCGGCGTCGTGGAGCAACTGCCTGAAACGGGCGACGTAAACCCGGTCCGTCTGCGGATAGGCGTAGGGGTAGGCAAAAGTCCGTGCAGGAGCGGATAGCCGGGTCTCGATGGTCAATTTCGACTCACGGATCTCAGCTTCGATTTCCGGCCAGGAAAGGTCCGCCAATTTCGGATGCGTGACGGTATGCGAACCGATTTCAATCCCCGCCTGATGCAATTCGTCGACCTCACTCCAGGAGAGGCATTCGCGTTCTTTGAAGCGGCCCCGCGTGTCACCAATGAATGCCGTCGGGAGAAACACCGTGGCACGGAAACCATGTTCGCGCAGCACCGGAAGTGCCCTCGTGGCGAAATCCCGAAAGCCATCATCGAAAGTCAGCACGACGGGGCGGGAATTGTGGGTCGAGGATGGCGCGGCGAGCGGCGAGGAATCCGCGGAGGCGGACAGCCGCGCTTCGGAACCAGCAGACAGCGCCGCCAGCCCTTCACTCAAGGTCGCGCCCCGATAACCCGCCGCCTGCAGAAGTGCCATCTGATCGGCGAACACCCGTGGAGTGGTGCAGGTGCGGTAGTAAGGAGCCACGCCGGTCTCGGCATCATCTGAAATGCTATGATACATCAGGATGGGCAATCTCGGGTCGAGAGTCGAACGACGAAGGCCGCGAGCAGGGAGGCAATCCAGGGCATGGCGAACGGGACCGACTGCGCCCAAAGTGATGAGCCGGTCAAAGCGCACGAGGCGACGGTGCAAGGCACCTCGGGTTGGAGATCACGGGACAAAGTTGGCGGCGAGGCCCACCGGACATCGAAAGGTCCGTGCCGCCGGCAGCAGGCGGGTGATGGCGGCGGTTATCGGTCCCGGACAACGGCGGGGTTGAACCCGAGGACCGTGGTTCGACCGCACGACGCAGGCATTACTCCGATTCGAGGAGGTGGTCCACGAGGGTGAGGTAGTCCACCTCGCGGGTTTCCCAACAGTGGGAGGCGGCGTATAGTGAGGCGCGTGTGACCATCTGTTGGCGCGCCTCCGGGTTCCGCAAAAGGTCTGACATCTCGTGGGCAAGGGAGTCGGCGTTGCCGGACTCGAAAAACCGCACGACGTCGGCATTGAAATAATGCTGGTCGATCTTGGTGTTCGCCGCCACGACGGGAACGCCCACCGCCATGAATTCCATGATCTTGGTGCTGTAGGCTTCGTTGCCAAATGAGTCCGCCCGCTTGGGCACCACCCCGAGGTCCGCGTCCGCCATGATGGCGGCGATCTCGCGCACGCTCACCAGTTCCCGGAAGCGCACCCGGCCGTTCAACCCCAGTTCCGTCGCCAGTTTGATCAGCGATTCCTTGGCGCTGCCGTCTCCGTAGACGTGGAATTCAGCGTTGGGCAGCTCGCCGCTGATCTTCTTGAAAGCCCGGATGGCGATGTCGACGCCTTGGTGCCACTGGAGTCCGCCCGGGAACAAGACGATCAGTCTGCCGTCTCGCTCGCGCCGCCGTCGCGGCAGGAACACGCGGGTGTCTACGTTGTTGATGAATGCAGTGCAGCGCCCCGTCGTGCGGGTGCGGACCGCATACCGCTCCAGCCACAGATCGTTGGCAACGATCACATGATCGGCAAAGCTCGCGGAGGCGCGCTCCATCCCTTTCAGCAGGGTCGCGGACATTCCGTGGGACGCCTTGCCGAACTTGCTGGCGAAGAATTCGGGAACGATGTCGTGAATATCCAGGATGATCCGGGCCCCGGTCAGCTTCGGATACCACGCGGCAAAGACCAGGAAGTCCGGGATGTTGTGAATGTGGAGGAAGTCATAAGGTTGTCGCGCGTGACGTCGCGTCACCCACCAGGACGACGAGACCAGAAACCGGAACAACGGCCACACGTAGGCCAGGAGGGACCGCTCCGTCTTCTTGAAGCGGTCCTGGATGCGAAACAGATTGACGCCGCCGATGTTTTCTTCCCGGGGCAGTTCGGGCGACTGGCGCAGGGCGAGGACGTCCACTTGGTCGCCGCGAGCGATCAGCGCCTCGGCGTAGCGCGTGACGCGATTGTCGCTCTCGTAGCAGGAGTGCGTGATCATGCACACCCGCTTCGGCCGGCGAACCGCCGGATACGGTTTGATCCGGGTGACAAACTCCGCCATCTCCCTCGGCAGGGGCTGCCAGAACGTGCCCTCGTGGCACTGGCGGACATGCTTCAGGAAATCGAGATAGTACGCTACCGGGTAGGTGCGGCTGGACGGCGGCTCGCCCTCGAGTCGCAGATAGTCGGGATGCACATTGACGAG
>CAZAFS010000051.1:6682-14438 GCA_964484165.1 uncultured Opitutaceae bacterium
TCGTTGATCGGCCAGATGGCGCTGCAGGCTCGCCGCTGCCGGCGCGCCAGGATCCGGCGCAGGCCCATGCGCACGCGCCAGGGCAGGTACGGCTTCAATTCGTAGTAGAGACGGTCTCTGAGCATGGGTCCCGACGATCAGCGAAGCTGCTCTGCGATGCTAATCAAGCTTTCGTTCATCGAACCGTGCGGCGAGCGCGGCGAAAGCGACCGCCCAATCGGCTGCGAGTTGCCATATCTCGAGATCTGCACGCCGCCCATGAGGGGTAACCGGAACGTCCTTCACGCGGATCGCTTGCCGCTATCACGATTTGTCGCCTGACCCTCACCGCTTGGCTGCTCGCGCGGATTTGCGGGCTCGGCTCCAGCCCCTGGTCGCTTCGCACGTGGCTCTCAGCCCCTCGCGTTCCGCCGCGATCGCGGCAGAGTCGCGCCTCAAACATCGTCAGGGAACTCCTGACTCAGCCGGGAAGGCACGTAGCTTCGCGTTTTGTTCAAGATCACGCCGATATGGGCTTTCGACTCGGCCAGGAGGTTGGTGGCCCGCTGGACGACGTCCCGGTCCGACTTCTCCGATTCGAGGACCAGCAACACCATGTCCATGAATCCGGCTAACCGCGGCGTGACGCTGATCTGGCTGACCGGAGGCATGTCAAAGATGATGTAATCGAAGTCGCTGGCCTTGAGCTTCGGCACGAGCTTCATGAATCGCTGCGGCAGAATCCGGGAAAGTTTGTCGCCGTCCGGTTCCTCGGAAACGACATAGAGGTTGTCTTGAACCAAGGCGCTATTCTTCGTGGAGAGAAGCTCATCCAAGCCGCAGACCGCCTTGCCCCGGTAGAATTGCTGCGCCGATCCCTGGCCGGGAGTCATGTCCACCAGCAGCACGTTTCCATTCCCGGTATCCGACAGGCAGCCGGCCAAACCCGCGGCGGTCGTGGTCACACCAGCGTCCCTGGCAAGGCCCGTGACGGCGACCAGTTTCGGCTTGTGCGTCAAGTTCCGGCGTTCGAAGTAACCGATCAGTCTATCCCGTAGCGTCTCGTGAAAGGGATGCAGGGCATGCGCGCTCCCCCCGAGAGCCAGCTCCGTGCCGTCAGGACCGTTGCCGCCGTTGCCGGCGGCCGCTGACACGACCTTTTCCCCGTTGGGCAAAGCCAACCGCCCTTTTTCGGACCCGCGGGCAAGACGGCGGTGGCCGTTTCTGCTCAGGTCCGGGATGGAAAGAAAGAGGGGAAGCCGCAGCATTCGTTCGACGTCGGCGGGCCGCCGCACCGATCGATCGAAATACAGCTCAATCAGAAACGCCCAGGCGAGACCGGCCACAAGGCCACTGGCTGCGATAGCCGCAATCAGCTTAGAGAATTTCGCCCGGTCGATGAATGGAGGCGACGGCGTCTGGATCTGCCGGATGTTTGACACCCGGCCGGCGCTGAGCGCCTCATCAATCCGCGTTTGCTCCAGGCTGGCCGCGTAGTGCTTGTAATTCGCTTCTTCGAGATCCTTTTTCCGGCGCAGGTCCGAAATGGATACCTCCATTTGATCGGCATTGGCGGCCTCGGCCCGAATTACGTCCAGCTGGGCGTTCAGCACCTTGATTTTGGATTGTAGGGCGGTGAGGCGGGCCGCCTCGGTCGCGAAAACGACCGATCCGGCTGCTGCGCCGGCCGAGGTCGGCGCAGAGACATCGACATGCGCCAACGCCGGAAATTCTTCCTCGAGCTTCTGTTTGAGGCTCTTCGCTTCGGCCAGCTGCGCGCGGACGTCCCGCACCCACGTGCTCTCCTCCGTGAACTGGGTCAGCAGTTCCTGCTCCTTTTTCTGCAATGAATCGAGGCGCGCACAGACGTTCCGGTAGGCATCGATCCGGCCGGAGGGAATCACCGATTCGGGGCCGGCCGGTTTCGGGGTGGCCAGTTCGGAGGTGGGCGGCGGACGCTTGGCGATCCCCAGGAAGGTCGAGCGTTCCGCCAGCTCAGCTTCGGCGCTAAAGAGCTCCTGGCGAATCTGGGCGATCTGCTCGGTGTAGGCCTTCTCGGAGTCTTCGAGCGAAATGACACCAGCCTTGTTTCTCGCCTTCCTCAGGTCGTCCTCCGTCTGGACCAGCCGGGAGCGGAGCTGGTCCGTTTCCTGCGTGAGGAAGTCCCCCACAATCCCGACCGCTTCGTGGATTTCGACGTGCTTTTTCAGATAAGCATTGATGACGGCGGTGAGCACCGGTTGCACAATGGTCAGATCCGGATGCTGAAAGATCACGCGAATCACGCTGCTGCGGGGCGGCACATCCACCAGGAGATTCTGCCGGATTACGGCAGCGGCCACGTCGAGATCCTTGCCGCCGCCTGCTTTCGCCAGAATCTTATCCGGACCGATGACCACGGCCACCTGTCTCGCCAGATCAAGACTCGTCAGGATCTGTATTTCCGAATTAATGATGGTTTCCCCTCCCTGATCCGGTGATATCGTCCGCGAGTCATCCCCGGGCCCGCCCACGGTTTTGCCCTCTGTTACATAGCGAATGAAAAGCTTGGCTTCGGACTGGAACGGCGGCGGGAAGGACATATAAACGGCTAGGGCCGCCAGCACACCCGCCACCGCGCAGAGCAGGATCCTCCATTTGTGCCGGAACAGGATGTAATAAATGTTGCCCAAGGTCATGCCAGGGCTCGACAAGGTCGTCTGTGGATCATTCATGTGTTTTAAATTCCTTTCGACCGGTCGGATCTCCCCGACGGCGCAATGACGGCGCCGGATCCGGAAATCCAGGTGGCTCGTCCCCGGGGAAAGGATGTCAACCTACGCCACATGGCGGTAAAGCGCTGCTCCGACCAACCGGGAGAGGGGGATTGGCAGCATCCGGAAAAGGCGATTATGCCACCCGGAAGATTCATCTCGGGCCGTGACAAAGCCGGCCTTGCGCTGGTCGTATCTGAAATAGTCAATGCTGCGTTCCTGTGTGCCCCAGCCAAGTTTGAACCGGCGCAGGCCTTCGTTTTTCAGTGAGGTCCGGCCAAAATCCAACCGACCGAAACCCCGCCGGGCGTGCCATTTGATCGCCTCCCACATCACGAGGTTGTTGGCGCGCAGATGCTGAAAGGTCTCGTTGGAGGCGCCAAATTTGTAGATGGCCGTTTTTCCGAAATGGAAAAAAACGGCGCCGGCCACCGGTACTTGGCCGTGCCGAGCCAACACGACCCAACCCTGATCCTGCGAGAGTACGTGGTGGTGGATGCTTTCGAAGAAGCGAAACGGCTGCACCGGCAGGCCGTGCCGCTTGCGGGTCCGGCACAGCAGGTCAAAAAAGATCCGAACCGCGCCCAAATCCTGGGCGAATTCGACGGTCAGGCCGCTTTGTTCCGCCTTTCGAACCGCCCGGCGCGCCGCGCCCCCCACCCGGGTCCACAATGCGGTTTCACCGGCCTCCAAATCGAGGCGGTGGCCATAAAAGGAGGTCGAAGCCGGCGCATCGCCGAGCCACGGCCTGCCGCCTCGACACTCCAGGTAGTTCCACGCGCGGGCTCTGGCATACGCCAGCGCCTCTCGAAAGAGGCGGCGAAACGAGTCGGCATCGGTGCACAATGGCGCGCATTCGTCGGTGAAGGGAAGCGAAACTCCGCGCCGTCCGGTCAACCAGCTGTTTACTTCCATCACCGGCAGCAGGGCGTGGAACTCCAGCGGATGATGCCGGGGCTGGCGGGCAGGCGATGCCGGCTTTTCATTCGGGAGCACGTTCGCTCCTGAAACCGCGGGATTGTGGCTCAGCGTGAAATAGACTGGCCGGAAGCCGTAGGTATCGCGCAGCACCCGGGCCCACGCGGCCCCGTGAAAAAAAGAAGCCGAAGGAACAACTGTCAGCCTGGCGTCCCATTCATCAGCCTCGAGCGGATCAACCCGCTGAACGACACCGCCATCGGCGCGAATTGCGGGCAGCGGCGGCGGGTCGGCGGCTGTGGCGCGAGACTTAGACAACACGGGCCTCCGGGATATTCGCGAGGGGCAGCACCGCCTTGAGTTCCCGCGCGACCGTATCGATCTGCGTCGGGGTCAGCTCCGGAAACATCGGGAGCGACAGAAACTCCCCAGCGCATCGTTCGGCGACAGGAAACGAACCGAGGCCCAGCCCCAGGCTGCGGTAGGCGTCCTGGAGATGGACCGGCTTCGGATAATGGATGCCACAGGCGATGCCGCGCCGGGCCAGTGCCTGGAGGATGCGGTCCCGCTCCGGCACGCGCACGACGTAGAGATGATAGACGTGCACGCCGTATGCCGCCGCCGGGGGCGCCGTCAAATGTTCGAGACCGGCCAAAAGTTCGTCATAGTGTCGGGCATGCGAACGGCGGGCGGCATTGCCGCCGTCCAGGCCTTTGAGTTTCACGCGCAGGACCGCCGCCTGGATGCCATCCATCCGTGCGTTCCAGCCGATGCAGGAGTGATGGTACTTGGTCTCCTGACCGTGATCGCGCAATATCCGAATCTTCTCCGCGAGGGCTCGATCGTTCGTTACCACCGCCCCCGCTTCGCCCCAGGCCCCCAGATTCTTTCCCGGATAGAAACTGTAACAGCCCGCCTGCCCGATCGACCCGGCCCGGCGGCCCTTGTACTCGGCACCGTGCGCCTGACAGGCGTCCTCGATCACTATCAGGCGATGCCGGTGGGCGATTTCCATGATCGGATCCATGTCAGCCATCTGGCCAAACAAATGCACGGGAATGACGGCCTTGGTCCGCGGCGTGATGGCTCGCTCCAGTTGCCGCGGATCCAGCGTGTAGGTGTGTTCGTCGACGTCGACAAACACGGGCCTGGCGCCGCAATGGCTGATCGCCTCAGCGGTCGCGATGAAAGTATTCGGCACCGTGATGACTTCATCGCCGGGCCCGATGCCTTGGGCCAGCAACGCCAGCCAAAGGGCGTCGGTGCCGCTGCCGACCCCCACCGCGGCGCACGTCTGACAGTAAGCGGCAAAATCCTCTTCCAACTTCGCCACCATAGGACCGCCGGCGAACGCGCTTCGATCAATGACCTCCCCGATGGCGGCGAGCAGCTCGGCCCGCAGAGGGTCGTGCTGGGCTCTCAGATCAAGGAACGGTACGTGCAGGGGTTGCTTTTCCATGGAAAGATTTCATCACGCGGGCCGGGTTTCCGGCGACGATCGCGCCGGCGGGCACGTCCTTCGTCACCACGCTCCCCGCGCCGACGATGGCGCGCTCGCCAACGGTGATTCCGCAAAGCAGGGTCGAGCCTGATCCAATGGCCGCGCCCCGCTTGACCAGCGTCGGGACGCATTTCCAGTCGGCCTCGGTCTGCAGGCTTCCCTGCGCATTCGTGGCCCGCGGATACCGATCATTGATGAAAGTCACGCCGTGCCCAACAAACACCTCGTCCTCCAGGGTCACGCCTTCACAGATGAACGTATGGCTCGAGATCTTGCAGCGGCGGCCGATCTTGGCGCCTTTTTGAATCTCCACGAAGGTGCCGATCTTGACGTCATCGCCGATCTCGCAGCCGTAGAGGTTGACGAATCCAAAAAGGCGGACGTTCTTGCCCAACTTGACGTTCGGGGCGATTTGCTGGTTGGATCGGGGTGACATCGCGGGAATGGGAATAAGGGAGTGGGCCCGGAGGACCGGTGGTCGCTGACGACCGGCGTTGGCGGGGTTCCGGCCCGGCCGGCAGATCGGCGAGGCGAGAAGACCAAGGCAGGGAGAGTGGAGCGCAGTGCTTCAACCTGCGCTCGCCGAATCTCAGAGCCTTTTCGATTTGGATAGACGCAAGCGGTGCGGAGAAGCTACGTGCCTCATGAGGAAGAAACCTCCCCACGCATAGGACCGCCAGCGTCACCGCCTTGATCTCGGCCCACGGCGCCAGCGTGCGCTACCTGCCGGCTTACAGTCCGGATCGTAACCCGGTCGAACTCGTGGTCGCCAAACTCAAAGCCCACCTGCGCCACGCCGCCGCCCGCACCCAGGATGAACTCCCGTGCGCCCTCACCCAAAATCTCCTCACCTTCAACCCCGCACCCTGCCAGGGGTTCTTTCGCCATGCCCGCGATGCGTCTATCTGAATCAAAAACGCTCTAGCGGCGAAGAGGTGCCAGGACACGTGGAGGCTGTTCAGTGGCCTTGCCCAACCATCCTTTTGTGGCCGCGCCGTTCAAGCCTGCACCGGCCGGCGCCGCGGCCGGTCCGGCCATCGCGGCCGGCCGGGCGCTGGCTGTCCCGGCGCTCGGTCCGGCGGGAAGATCGATGGGCGCGCCGTTCCTCTTCAAGGATTCCGATGACGCCTCCAGGATCCGGACCACATCCAGACCCGCGGTACCGGGCGTCAGCGGCGTCGTCCCCTGTCTGATGCAATCCAGAAAGTGCTGGCATTCGGTCTTCAGCGGCTCGTCCTGCTTGATGTAGGGGCTGTACATGTCGCCATAGTGATAGGCGTAGTGAAACTCTGCGAACGTGTCGTAGTACGGCGGTCGTTCCACCCGGATGTCGAAGATCTTGATTTTGTCGTGGAGCGCCACGTCGTCATAAACGATCATCCGCTCACTCCCGACGATGGTCATGTCCCGGACCTTCCGCGGATCGAGCCAGCTGCTGTGAATGATGGCCGATCGTTCGTTCGCGAACTGCAGGTTCATCGACGTCACATCCTCGATTCCCGGCGTGACATGGGCGGCGCCCCGGCAGTTGATGCTCTGGGGCTTCTCCTGCATGATGTGCAGGATGATGGAGATGTCGTGGGGGGCCAGGTCCCAGGTGACATTGATGTCTTTCTGGAAAAGCCCCAGGTTGAGACGGCGGGCGGAAATGTACCGGATGTCACCGATTTCGCGGTTGTCGACGATCTCCTTGATCTTCTGCACGGCGGCCGAATAGAGAAACGTATGGCCCACCATCAGCACCACCCCCTGCTTCTGCGCGAGCGCGATCAACTCTTCACACTCCGCACTTGAACAGGCCAGGGGTTTTTCGACGAGCGTGTGTTTGCCCGCCTCGAGGCTCGCCTTGGCCATGGGGTAGTGCAGCCGTGGCGCGGTGGCCACCACGATCGCGTCCAAGTTGTCGCCGTTGAGCAAATGATCGTAGCTCGTCTGTCCTTGGACCTCCGGATACAGGGATTGAAGATGCGCGAGACGGTCTTCGTTGAGATCGCACATCGACTTCAGGCGGCAATCCGGCAGGGACCGGAAATTGCGCACGAGATTTGGCCCCCAGTAACCACATCCGACGACTCCTATGACTACTTGCTTTTTCATGGTGTTACCTCCGAAAAGTGATCTCCATCCTTGTTGCGTTGGATAAGTCCCGGCCGCTCCCGATCAACGCGCGCCCTGCGCCGGAGTGCCCGCGACTCGCTGCCGCGGAGCGGATCGGAGATCGGTCGGGCTCAGCCGACAGGTGCGAGTTGGGAGCGGCTGATCATCATTCTGGCGCCACATTCCAGAATCGAAAGCAGCACGGTCACGCGGTCGCAGTCGTTCTTGCCATTCAAGATGACGGCTTGCAGCCCGCGCATCGGTCCGTCCGTGATTTCCACCAGGTCGCCGGGACGCAGGCCGGGCAGGATGGTGATCACATCGATCGCATCGCCGGCCCAATTCTTCAGCTCCTCGATGATGCCATCGTCCACCACCGCCGGATCCTCGCCAAAGTTGACGAGTTCGAGCACGTCGGGCGCATAGCGAACGGCACGATAGCGCAGGGCAGGGTCAAACCGGCAGAACAGGTACCGCGGGAAGAGGGGACTGGTCACCACGCGCTTGA
>CAZAFS010000052.1:0-14426 GCA_964484165.1 uncultured Opitutaceae bacterium
ACGCGAACACCCAGGAGGCCGCCTTCCGCACCGGCCAGCTCCACCTCACCTCGGATGTGCCGCTCGCGAAAATCGCCGCCTACCGGCGGGACCATCCCGCAGTGCTGCGGATCGACCCGTTCCTCGATACCGCGTTCCTGCGCTTCAACACCCGGCGGACGCCCTTCACCGATCCGCGCGTGCGTCAGGCGCTCGCCCGCGCCCTCGACCGCCCCGCGCTGGTGCGGGACGTCCTGCTCGGCGGCCAGCAGCCGGCGCACGGCCTGACCCCGCCCGGCACCGCCGGCTACACCGCCCGCGCCGGCATTCCGGACGATTTCGCGGGCGCCCGGCGGCTCCTGGCGGAGGCCGGCTATTCCGGTGGACGCGGCTTTCCCAAGGTCGAGATCCAGTTCGCCACGCTGGAACTGAACCAGCGGCTGCTCGAAGCCATCCAGCAGATGTGGCGGCGCGAATTGGGCATCGAAGTCACCCTCGCCAACAAGGAGCAGCGGGTGTGGCTCAACGACGAGCGGCAGCTCAACTACGACATCTCGTACGCCCACTGGATCGGCGACTACGTCGATCCCAGCACCTATCTCCAGCTGTTCACCTCGGACGGCGGCAACAATTCCACCGGCTGGGCCAACCCCGAATACGACCGGCTGGTGCAGGCGGCCGGCGCAGAGCTGGATCCGCCGAGCCGCAACGAGCGCTACCAGGAGGCCGAGGCGATACTCCTGCGCGAGGCGCCCATCGCCCCGGTCTTTTTTGGCACGCGCATCTACCTCTGCGATCCCGCGGTGAAAAACTGGTATCCCGCGCTGCTGGGCATCCATCAGTACAAAAACGTGTACCTGGAAAAATGACGCCGCCGCGGAACCCGCGGGCCGCCGGGCCGGTCGGCGCGGAGAGGCCGCGGCTCCGCCCGACCGCTCTGTGCCCTTGTGCCGGTCCGATTTGCCGGTCATCGTTCCGCCCATGCCCCGCCTCGTGCGCCTCCTCCCCGTCCTGCTCCTGCTCGCGCTGCCGACCGCGGTGCCGGCCGCCGGGATTGAGTTGGTGCGCGTGATCAGCGGCTGGCGCGACGCGGCGTCGTTCCAGCGCCTGAGCGAGTATTTCGGCGGCCGGGAGAACACCGGCGGCATGATCCTGCTGCGCACGCGCCCCGGCGAGCGCGCGGGCTTCTACTGGCTCGTCCGTCTGAAAAACAACGGACAGCCGGTTCCCGGCGCGAGATTCGAGCTGGAGGTCATCACCCCGGCCGCTCCGGAGCCGCGGACGTTCACCTTTCCCGCCGATGTGCCGGCCGGCCGGCCGCTCTACGAGCTCGGCCTCACGGGCGCCGACTGGCCCGACGCGAAAGCCCGGCCGGCCGCCTGGCGCCTGCGGCTTCTCGCCGCCGACGGCCGCACGCTCATCGGCGAACAGAGTTTTCTCTGGGAGCTGCCGGCCAGGCCGTAGCAGCGGCCATCGGTGCGGCGCCCGCCCGGAGCCTAGGCGCCCGCCCGCACGACGGTGAAGAGCACCGCGAAAAAATGGCAGGCGCTGCCGGCCAGCACGAACAGATGCCACACGGCGTGGTGGTAGGGCAGACGACTCCAAGCGTAGAACAGCGTGCCCGCGGTGTAGGCCGCGCCACCCGCGAACAGGAGCACGAGGCTGTCATGCGGCAGCGCCCCCATCAACGGCCGGATGGCGAGCAGCGCCAGCCAGCCCATGAACAGATAGAGGAGCGTCGACAGGATGTCGAAGCGGCCCGTGAAAAACGCCTTCAGCACCACGCCCGCCGCGGCCAGCGCCCACACCACGCCAAACAGGCTCCACCCCCACGGCCCGCGCAGGTTCGCCAGCATGAAGGGCGTGTAGGTGCCCGCGATCAACAGGAAGATCGCCGCATGGTCGAACACCCGCAGCAGCCGTTTCCAGCGGCGCGCGCGCAGGGCGTGATACAGCGTCGAGGCGGCGTAGAGCACCACCAGCGACGCGCCGAAGACGGCGCAGCCCGCCACCGTCCAGGCGTCGCCGCGCAGCACCGCGAGCGTCACCAGCACGCTCAAGCCCGCGATGCTCAGCGCCAGGCCCGCGCCGTGCGTCAGGCTGTTGGCGATCTCCTCGCCGCGCGTGTAGGTGGGAAGGGCGTTTTTCATGCGGCTGGCGGACCCATCGACCCGAATCGGCCGAAAAAGTTCAACGGTTTTCTTGCCGGGATGATTCCCTCGCCCCGCGGCTTCGCTTGGACGGCGCGCCGGGGCCCGCGTCGTCCGGACGCCGACCGACGCTTCCATCATTGCCTTATTCCCAACCCTGCACCGTGCTGATGTTTACCCCGCCCCCGCATGTCTGCCCCGCCTTCCTGGTCCGACTGGCAGCCGCTCGCCCTGAGCCCGTCGAATGGGCTTCTGCTCCCCGGACCGCTCGCGCCCGCCGTGCTGGCCGAAGTGCTCGACGGCGGCCAGGCCTTCAGGTGGCACCGCGTCGTTGATGCCGCGCTGCCACCTGCCCTGCGACCTGTCCGCCATAGCTTCAGCGACGGCGGAAGCCTCGGCGAATCAGAGCCGGTACCCGACACCGCCATGGTCTGGCAGGGCGTGTGGTCCGGCTGCGTGACGCGTCTCACGCCCGGTGCGGACGGCGGCGTGCAATGGTCCGCGCCCCGGGCGCTGGCCGGCGCGGCCGCGGCCGAGCTGCCGCGTTATCTGGCGGCGTCGGTGGATTTCGCCCAGCTGGCCGACAGCCTGCCGTGGCGGAGCGATCCGCACCTGGCCCGCTGTCTGGCGGCGTTCCCCGGGTTGCGCCTCTTGCGCCAGCCGCTCGGCGAAACGCTGCTCGGTTTCCTTTGCAGCGCCACGAAACAGATCGTCCAAATCCGGCAGATGGTCGACCTGCTCGCCCGGCGCCACGGCCGCGAAATCGCGCCGGGGATTCACCGTCTGCCGACCTGGGCCGAGCTGGCGGCCGTGGCCGAGGAGGATCTCCGGGCCTGCCTGCTCGGTTTCCGCGCGCGCTATGTGAAGCAGACCGCCCTGTTCCTCGCCGAGCACGCCGGCTGGCTGGAGCAGCTTGAACCGCTGCCCTACGCCGAGGCCAAGGCGCGGTTGCGCGAACTGCCCGGCGTGGGTGAGAAGGTGGCCGACTGCGTCCTGCTCTTCGGCGCCGGCCGGCTGGAGGCGTTTCCGGTCGACGTGTGGATCCTCCGGGCGATGGCAACGCGGTACGGGCTGGATGGCTGGACGCCGCAGCAGGTGGCGCATTTCGGCCGGACGCATTTCGGGCCGCATGCCGGCCTGGCGCAGCAATTCCTCTTCGCGTGGGAGCGGGCCCACCGCCGCGACTGACTCCAGCTCCGGCCTCGCTCTGATGCGGCCGAAGTCCTGCGGGGCGGCGATTCCCATCGGTCGAAACTCCGGCGGCGGTGCGTTTTCCGTCTAATAAACCACCGGGTGGGCCGTGATACTGGTCATGAACCCGTCTGCCTCCCGCCTTTTCCCCCAGCGCCCCACCCTCGGCCTCGTCCTGCTGTTCGCTGTCACCACCGCGCCGCTCTCCGCCCAGCGCATGGAGCTGTCCGACCGCCAGGCTGCGCCGGTGGTCGTCCAGTCCGCCACGATCACCACCGAGGTCACCGGCCGCATCGCCGTCACCACCTTCGATCTCGTTTTCTTCAACCCCAACGGGCGGGTGCTGGAGGGCACCTTCGAGTTCCCGCTGCTCGACGGCCAGAGCGTGGTGCGCTTCGCCCTCGACGTGAACGGCCGCCTGCGCGAGGCCGTGCCGGTCGAAAAGGACCGGGGCCGCGTGGTCTTCGAGGAGATCGAGCGCCGCGGCGTCGATCCCGGTCTCCTCGAGCAGACCGCCGGCAACAACTACCGGGCGCGCATTTATCCAATCCCCGCCCGCGGCTCGCGGCGCGTGGTCATCGCCTATCAGGAGGACGTCGTGCGCGGTTCCGGCGAACCGACCTACCGGCTGAACCTCGACTTCGAACAGCCGCTGCAACATTTCCGCCTGGCCGCGACCGTTTTCACCGAGGGCGGCAGCCCGGCCGAGGCGCGCACCACCCTCCCGCTCGAACTCCCCGCCTGGCGCGACGGCAAGTTTCTCGAGATCGCGCGCGACAACTTCGCCGCGCGCGGCCTGCTCGAGCTCCGACTGCCCAAGACCGAGCGCCCGAATGTCCTCACGGAGCGGTTCGGTGACAAAGAGTACTTCTACGCCGAGGTGCCGATCGGCGCGGCCGCGCCGCTGGTGCGCAAGGCGCCGCACGTCGTCGGCCTGCTTTGGGACAGCTCGGGATCCGGCCGCGACCGGGACCACGCCCGCGAGTTTGCCCTGCTCGACGCCTGGTTCGCCGCCCTGGGCAGCGTCGACGTGCGGCTCGTGCGCCTGCGCGACCACGCCTTGGCACCGGCCAACTTCGCGGTGCACAACGGCGACTGGTCCGCCCTGCGGCGCGAACTGGAGCAGACGGCGTACGACGGCGCCACGTCGCTCGACGGCCTCGTGGACGATCCCGCGGTCGAGGAATGGCTGCTGTGCTCCGATGGCCTCGTCAATTACGGCACGACGCCGGTCGCCGCGAAGCTGCCCTTCCGCGGGGCGGTGCACGCGGCCCTCGCCAGCCCGCGCGCCGATCCGGCCTGGCTGCGCGGACTCGCCAGCCGCCAGAACGGCGAGTTCGTCAATCTGCTCGAACTGGAGCCGGCGCGGGCGGCGGCCGTTCTCCGGTCGCAGTCCCTGCGCGTCCTCGGCGTCCAGCATGATCCGGAGGCCGCCGCCCAGGTGTTTCCGGAGCCGGGGGCGCCCGTGTCCGCGGGAACGCTGGTCGTCAGCGGCATCCTGCGGGGGCCCGCGGCCACCCTGCGCCTCAAGCTGGGGCACAACGCCGGCGACGTCCGCGAGATCGTGGTGGTGGTCCATTCCGGCGAAAATCCGGGGCACCTCGCCGCGCGCGCCTGGGCGGCGGCCAAGATCGGCTGGCTGTCCGCCGACCTCGCCGCCAACCGCGAGGACATCCGCCGCACCAGCCGGGAGTTCGGCATCGTGACGCCGGACACCTCGCTGATCGTGCTGGAGACGGTCGCCGATTACGTGCGCTACGACATCACCCCGCCCGAAGAATTACTGGCCGAATGGAACGCCTACCGCCAGAACACGGCCGCCGGCGCGAAGAAGACGCACGATGACCATCTCGAAGCCGTGGTGCAGCTTTTCACCGAGCGCATCGCGTGGTGGGAGCAGAAGTTCCCGAAGGACAAACGGCAGCAACCGCCGGAAGAGGTCGAACTCGCGCCCGACGTGCCCGCTCAACGCCGCGTCGCGCGGTCTCCCGCGGTCGCCGGCGCCCAGGCTGCCCTGATGCCGCCCTCTCCCTCCGACACGGCCGCTCCCGACGCCGCTGCTGAATCGACGATCCGCATGGACGCATTTGCCGTCCAAGCGAGCAACGAGGTTCGTTACGGCAGTTCCAACACGCTGGCGGGAGCGCGGACCGGCGCGCCCGCACTGGCGATGGCCGCTCCCGGCGTCGCCTATGACGCCGCCTCCGCCCCGGCGCGGGCTTCGCTCGACGAGGCGAAAGCGGCGGAGGGCGGAGCGTCGGCCGCCGGGCCGGAAACACCGGCGGGCAGTATCACCCTGCAGCGCTGGTCGCCCCAGGCGGGATATCTGGACCGCCTGCGGCGCGCCCCGGCCGAACAGCGGTACGCGGTCTACCTGGAGGAGCGGGTCGATCATGCGCGCCAGCCCGGATTCTTCCTTGACGCCGCCGAGTTCTTCTTCGAGCAGCAGGACGCCGACACGGCCCTGCGCATTCTCTCCAACCTGGCCGAACTGGAGCTCGACGATCCGGCGCTGCTGCGCGTGCTCGCCCACCGGCTGGTGCAGGCGGGCCGGCCGGAGCTGGCCGAGCCGGTGTTTGCGCGCGTGTTGCGGCTGCGGCCCGAAGAGCCGCAGAGCCGGCGCGATCTCGCGCTCGTCGACGCCGAGCTGAAACACTATCAGCGGGCCGTCGACCTGCTGTGGGAGGTGGTCGACCAGCCGTGGGACGGGCGCTTTCCCGAGATCGAGCTCATCGCGCTCTCCGAACTCAACGCCATCGCCGCCACCTGCGGTCAGCCGCTCGACTTGAGCCGGGTCGATCCGCGGCTGCGGAAGAACCTGCCGGTCGCCCTGCGCGCCGTGCTCACCTGGGACGCGGACAACTGCGATGTCGACCTGTGGGTCGCCGATCCCAGCGGCGAGACGGCGAAGTACGACAATCCGCTGACCCGCCAGGGCGGCCGCATGTCGCGCGATTTCACCGGTGGTTACGGCCCGGAGGAATTCATCCTCCACCATCCGCAGGCCGGCATCTACCAGGTGAAGATCAATTACTACGGCGACCGGCGCCAAACCGCGCTCGGGCCGGTCACGGTGCAGGTTCGCCTCATCACCGACTTCGGCCTGCCCACGCAGCACGAGCAGCGGATCACCGTCCGGCTGGTGGATCAAAAGGAGACGCTCGACATCGGCTCGATCGCCCTCAAAGCCGGCAAATGAACCGATCCGGCGCGCGGTCAGGCCGGCGCCGGCCGGCTCCGCCGCACCAGCCGCCAGGGGAAAAAATACACCGCGTAGACCACGGCGTAGACGAAAAAGTTTTCCAGCCGCGCGAAGTGCGCGAACGCGAAGAAGAAGATCAGTCCGTGCATGCGCACCACGTTCTTGTACGGCTCCATGAAGCTGTCGCCGGGCTTCTTGCCTCCGGCCTTTGCCCCCGCCCCGGGTCCGACCAGCAGCGGCCCCGGCATTCGAAACGCCCCGCGCTCCGCCACCGCCGCCAGCAGCACGAACGGCCAGTAGGAAGCCAGCACATGGAGGTAGAGTGACGGGGAGGGAAAGCCCCGCGCCGGGGTGTCGAACACCGGGAAGAAGACGTTGAGGAAGACCGAGTGCACGAAATGGAACATGCCGAAATGAAACGTAAAGAAGGCCAGGAGGAAGAGTCCGCCCAACAGATAGGCTCCGCCCATGGCGGTTCGGGCCAGCGGTGAGGCTCCGCCGGCCGCCACCGCGCGCTCAACGACCAGCACCGGGCCGAAGATCTTCCATACGATCATCGCATAGCCGACCAGCAGGCTGGAGAGCCACAGGCTCCACACCAGGTCGCGCACCTGCCAGCCGAGCCACCACGCCATGGCCAGGCAGGCGGCCAGGGCCAGCGCATCCGGCCAGGCGGACCGCCAGTCGGTCGGCGCCGGGGGGGAAGTTGTGGGCTCGGGCTGGCCACCAGAATCCATGCGGGTTCACCCGACGCTAGGAGAAACCCGCCGACCAAGGCAAACCTGCGATGAGTGGCGCGCCCCGCCGGGCATGGATCTGGCCAGTCCGGTACAAGACTGCCGCCCGCCTCAGCTCAAAACTGCGGCCAGGCGCCTCGCCGAAGTTCCGGCGGGCGGAAAGCCGGCGGACGACAGAAGCACGTCCATTTTCCACCCGAATAGTCACGATGCCCGGCGGCAAACGAAGCGCGCGTCTCGCCTCAGGTGATACCAGCAAACAATCACTATTCAGCCCGGACAACGGCTCTGGTGGTTCGGAACACAACTGGCGCCCGAGGAGGTCACCGAACGGCCCATGCTCAATGCATTGCGACCAAGCCCGATGCAGGCCAGCCATCTCCGGTTCTTCATCAACCGACGACGGCCAGAGAGGACCGCGATGTCCGTGGGAGGTAACAACTCGGTTACCAGATGCCGCTATCGCCCGCCACGAATGCAGCTAGGGTGCCAACACACCAGAATAACGCGCCCGTGCGCACTCGGTCCAAATTCAACTAACTCAGATCATCATGAAAACTCGCATTGCCTCCGTTCTCTTCCTCGCCGCGGCGCTCAGCACGTCCGCGTTCCTCCCGCTATCCGCCGCCTCACAAGACAATCTCGCGGCTGGCTATTCGGTGAGCAGAATCAACTTCCCCGCCAGCAATATCAGCCATATCGAACGCGGTACCTCCATGGGGATCGTGTCTTCGTTGATGGGCTCACCTTTCCGGAAGGTGTCGCCCGACGTCTGGGTCTATCTCGGTTACGTCGCAGATCTGGACCTGGCCAATGAGCAGGGCTGCGACATCATGGTTATCACCTTCGCCCAAGGCAAAGTGGCCGACCTGAAGTTCGTGAACGAGCCTGCCGCCAAGATTATCGCGGCAAATTCGACCTACAAGCGGGCGGAGCGCTACGCGTCCACCAAATAGTTGCCGGTCCTCCACCGGGTTCTGAGTCGCTTCAAACCTGGTGGATGGTGCAGCACTTCCGGAGCACGGGGCCACCACCTATCCAGGCGGTGGCTCTTTTTGTTTTCCGGTATCCGGTATCCCCGTTCCGAAATCGAAAGTGCCCGAGGCCGGCGGGTCACCTCCCGCTCCTCATCACCCGACGACGGCCAGAGAACACTGCGACGCCCGAGAAAGGTAACAACTCAGTTACCCAATCCCGCTATCGCCTGCCACGAATGCGCCTACGGTATCGACATACCAATTCACCGCGCCCGTGCGCACTCGATCAATATCCAACCAGGTCAGATCATCATGAAAACTCGCATTGCTTCCGTCTTTATCCTCGCCGCGGCGCTGAGCACGTCCGCGTTACTCCCGTTGTCCGCCGCGTCCAAGGACGACCTCCCGACCGGTTATTTGGTGAGCAGAATCAACTTTCCCGCCAGGTGGATCACCCATATCACCCGCGGCACCCCTCAGGACATCGTGTTTTCGTTGATGGGCTCGCCCTACCAGAAGGTGTCGCCCGACGTCTGGGTCTATCACAATTACGTGGCCAATCTGGACGTGGCCAATGAGCAGGGCTGCGACGTCATGGTTATCACCTTCGCCCAAGGCAAAGTAGTCGACCTGAAGCTCGTGAACGAGCCTGCCGCCAAGATCATCGCGGCAAATTCGACCTTCAAGCGGGCGGAGCGCTACGCGTCCGCCAAATAGTTGCCGGTCCTCCACCGGGTTCTGAGTCGCTTCAAACCTGAGGGCTGTTTAAATCTTCCCGGAGCACGGGGCCACCACCTATCCAGGCGGTGGCTCTTTTTTTCATCCCGTTCCCTCGGAAAGCCAGCCTTCCGGACGCGTCGTCGCCGCGGATCAGGCCACGCGGTCCGCCCCCGTTTCCGCATAAGCGTGAACACGAGCCTTTCCGCGTGGGCCGCCGGTCAGGGAGCCCAAAAGAGTGGTGCCAGAGAGGATCTCTCTGGCACCACGAAGACGGCGCACCGAACCTCGGCCTTGATTCAATCGGTGCCGGTGGGATCGCCGATCAGAACGACAACGTGTTGGTAATCTGCCAGAGCTGGCCGTCGGCAATGCGGAACATTGCGGGGCTGCCGTCGGGCTCGACGGCAATCGGCACGAGGTGGGCCGATTTGCCGACGTTGCGAATATTCAACTGAATCTGCCACGTGGTTCGCGCCGACAGCTTGCGGGTATAGCCCACCCACAGATCGGGGTTGGCTTCGGACGAGCCCTTCCACGGCTTGGTCACATCGATCAATTGGGTGGTGGTATTCAGGGCGTATCCCAGGATTGCGCCCTGCTCCCAACGGTACCCGCCGCCGATGTTGACCCCCTTGAGGAAACCATGGTCGAACGAGTAGTTGGTAATGGCGTTGACATGCCAGGGCCGAAGTTCGGGCACCTGCGTGCCGGTTTGGGCCAGGATGTTCTGGTAGGGTCCGTAGATATTCTGATTGAACACCGCCCGCATCGTCTGGCCGCCGGCGCTCCAGAGCCGCATATCCCCAGCGGCGGAACTCCACAAGGCCTGTTCCTGGTTGATGAGGGCCACGAGTGTCTTGTTCAGATTCTGGCGGGTGGACGTGTCCTTGGCCGCGTTGACCGTGAGATTCCAGTTCTTCGTCGGCTGGGCGTAGAGTTCGAATTCGACGCCCTTGGACTCTGTGTCCACCGTGGCCGACGGGTTGATGCCGCCAACGGTGCCGCCGCTGGCGGACTGCAGCGCGCCCGCGCCCTGGGAGATGGGATTCCAGTTTGGCTGCGTGACCGCGTTGAGCCAATTGCCGGACTTCATGTTCCCGACGCTGATCGGCATTTGATAAACGTCATAAAAGGCCTGCGGCAGCGAGTTGGTCGCGAAGGCCGTGATCATGGCCAACTCGGCGGTGTCCGCGGCGGCTTCGGCTGGGCCGCGAGGCTGGGCGCCGTAGGGTGTGTTGTTGTCGTGATTCGAGTAATCCCAGAACCACGGCTCACCTTGCACGCTGGTGCCGTTGATGTTCTGGTTGGTCAGCCCGGCATACAGGACTTCGGCGTGGGCGGCGGCCCAGGTCGGCAGCAGGTAAAGCATGTAGGAGCTGCCGCCGAGCTGGTTGCCCGTGAGGTTGGCGTCGAGCACCTTGGTGTCGTACCAATCGGCCTTGAGGGCGATCTTCCCGTCGAGCGCCGAGAGGACAAAGCCCTTCTCCACGGTCGTGCCGGTCGCGTCCGGAATGGCGCCGCCCTGAAAGTCCTTGCGGATCGACTGGGCCTGGAAGTTTTCGCTCTTATCGTAGAAGACGCTCACGTCCATGCCCGCGGGCAGCCAGTGTTTGACCGCTTTCGGCGTGTGCAGCACGATCGACCAAGTCCGGCTTTGTTGATTGTCAACCAGCTGAATCGGGCCGGAGGTGTAGTCGAAGGGCTCAATGAGACCTTGCGCGCTATCCACGTAAGGGGCGGCATGGGCCGCGAGCGTCACCCGGTCCTTCCGCCAGCCGAAGGCCGGAACGACCGTGTTGTCGAACATGTAGCCCTGCCAGTTGATCGTTTGCGAGTCGACCACACTTTCGTTCTTGGTGCCGGAGAAGTACAATTGATTGCGCTGCCCGTTGTCCGCATTGAGAATTGCCTGGTTTCTTGTGGTGAATCCGACGTAATTCGCGGGATTTTCGGATTGGTTGCCAGCCAGCGAGGGATCTCCCGCCGGCGTTCCGTAAGCGGCTGTCGCGACGGGCAGGGTGAACGGGGCATTCGGATTGACAAACGCCGGATCGGTCGGATTGAGCGGAAATCTCCAATGCGAGTCGAAATACTGGATGGCGGGGTTCGCCGTGGGCACGTGCATGCTCGTGACCCCGGCCAGATTCAGCCCCGCGGCGGAACCCGAGCCGGCCAGGTTGGGCCCGATATAACTGATCACATCGACGTTGCGCGAGCCACCGTTGAGTGACTGCGAACCCGAAACCGCGTCCAGCCAGTCCAGCGGCGTATCCCACCGAGCCCATGACATGGCCGTGGTCTTGAGCGAGTCCCGGGAATCGGCTCCGGTGATAATATGGTTCCCCAAGATGAACTGAAGCAGCTTGCTGCTAAAGAAGTCGCTCGACTTCAGATTGCCAAAAGCGGTGACGCGCCACGACTGGCGGGCGTTCCTGGTCTCGCCGTTGCCGTACACGTCATCGGTTTCGATATAGGGCCGGCCGACGTTCGGGTTGGCCGAGCCGTCTGGCATCACCGTGTTTACGTCCACGGCAATGGCGTAATTTGAATCATTGAGGTAATTTTCGCCTCCGTTCACATAACGCTCGGCATAATAAGCGAGATCAATGCCGAGGCGATTGTCCAGGAAGGTTTGGGAGACGTCGGCGTTGAATCCGTTCCACCGCTGCCACTGATGCGAATTCGGGCCGTCCAGGGTGTGCTCGTAGAAATTGAAGATGGACGGGTCGGTCAGCATTTTGTCCCGGTAGGCGCCGTACTGTGCGCCCGGCAGGTTGGCAAACACCGCATATTGGGAGTAGGTCGTGATGCCCACTGGTTGCGCGAAAGGCATGCCACCCGGGATGGCGCCGGTGATGGGCCAGGTCGTCCGCGTCGGCTGGCTGCGATCGGCATTGTTCGTAACGCCGATGCCGAACGGGAGACCCTGTTCATAAGACTCCACGATGCTCGAAGGGGCGGAGCTGCCCGCGTTGGCGAAGGAAAAGAGCGGGTCCGACCAGAACTCGCGGCCGCGGGCCGAGTTGAGCAAGGGAATCAGATTGGCCGAATTCGTGCCTCCCGCCACCCCGTTGGTTTGGTGGGCGACGTACGGATTGACGGTTAGTTTGTTCAGCTGCGTGAACCAAGGCGTGATCTGGTCGAGCGGCGGGAGGGTGCGCGGGTTGTTGGAGGTGACCGACCCGTATTCGTCGTTGATGCGAATATCGGTGTGGGCGCCGGCGATTTTCAGCCACTTGGGATTGTACCGGATCGCTCCGTAGATCCGCTTCTGGTGATTGTAGGTGCCGTCCTGGCGATACCGCGCGTTGTCGTCGAGCCCGACGATCCGGATGGCGAGTTCGTCGGGGATAAGCACGCGATTAACATCGAGCAGGTCGCGCAGGCTGCCCCATTGGTCGACGCGATTCTGAACCTTGACCGCATTCCTGAACATCGCGTCGTTCAGGCTCGTGTTGATGATGCCGGCCGGGCTGCCGTTGCCAAACAACATGGAGTTGGGCCCGCGCTGCATGTCGACGCGGTCGATGTTGAAGTTATCCCACGGAATGCTCGTATTGAAGTAGTTCCTCGTGTTGTCGGCCGCGGCGAGACCGCGCACGCGCGTGTCGTTGTTCGGTTGCAGCAGGCGCGCGCTCTCGGAAATCGTCGAATTGTTGCCCATGCCCCCGAAGTTGCCGTACAAGCCGCCGACCTCCGTGTTCGTGGTGTATTGGAGGAGGCTTTGCGCATCCGTCGCCGCGATATCCGACATGAATTTCGAGGTAACGACGCTGATCGCGGTGCCGAGGTCGTTCAGGTTCGTCCGGATTCGCGTGCCGGCCAGCGTATCCTGCACCTGGTAAGAATCGGATTGCGCCGTGGTGGTGACGACGAAGGGATTCAGTTTCACCACTTGCTCCTCGTCGGAGCCGGCAGCGGAACTGGTCGATGGGGCGGTTTGGGCGAGCGACCAGGCGGTCGGTGCCAGGCTAATCGCCGCGAGCACGGCGGCGCGAAATGCGGAAGTGACTCCCGCGAATCTGGGGGCGGTGTTCATACGCTTACAAGTGTTGGGGGTTAAGTTGGGCGATCCGGCAGCACCGGTCGCCACGGATCCAATGATCCAACCAATCGGTCGTTTCCTATGATCGTCCGCACCAATCCGCCGGCAAAAGTCTTGGGACTCTAATAATAGAGTGGCCATCCCCCCGGGCCCCGGCGATCGGGTCTTGTTGTCGGCACGCCGCGAGCGACGAGGGCGGGCCGCGGTCGGGAGATCGGCCGGGGGCGGTTCGGTTCGGGTCGCCGGCCGGGCACTCAGACGTTCCCGACCTGGGACCGCGCGTTGACGCCCCCGCCGAGGCGCCTCATGTCGAGGCGGTTCCGCGAAGCCGTCCATTGGTCCGCCACGCAGCGCAATCCGGCACTGACGATCAACCCGGCACTGACCTCGTCGACCACCACCCGGAGCCGGCGCGCTCGGGCACCGATCTGCCGCATGATCCTCACGAGGGGGGAGCTTGAGCGCAGGCTCCGCCAGTGGTCGCGGGGAAAAGCAAAGAACCGGGTCGTCGGTCCGACCGAGCGCCTGAGCACCAACGCGACCTGCGGCAGTCCCATCTGGCGCAACTGCAACGCCGCCTTGCGCGCCTGCGCTCGGGCGCCGTCACGACTGGCGCTGGCGTAGATGGCGTTGAGCCTTTGGCCCACGACGGCCAGTTGCGCAATCGGCACCTGCAACAACAAATCGTGCTGAAACCGCCACGCGCAGATCTGATGGAGCGCCCCCGGATAGGCTCCGTGGATGCCTTCGGCAATGCCCTCCCCCGGCTCACTGATGAACAGGCGCACTCCGGACAGACCACGCTTCTTGAGCTGGTGAAGAAAGGTCTGCCATGTCCGGCCCTTCCGGTTCGCACCGGCGAAAACACCGAGCACATCGCGCGAACCGCGCTCGTTGACGCCGACCGCCGCCAGGACGCTGACCTTCGCGTCCCCGCCTTCTCCACCGCGCTCCAGTTCAACCGCTCCGAGGTACACGTATGCATGCCGGCCCCGGATCGGCTGGCGCCGCCACGCTTCGATCCGGGACGCCAACCGCTGATAGCGGTCACACACGGTCGCCGCAGTCACGTGCGCGCCCCACAAAGCCTTGGCGGTGGCTTCGGCCCGCCACAGCGACACGCCCGCGTGATGGATCTCCAACAATGCCTCCTCCATGCTCCCCTGCCGTCGCAAATAGCGCTGAATGATCGCCATTTCGATCGGCCGGTTGCCGGTCTTTCCCGCCCACGCCGCGGCGGCTCGTCCAGCTTGGACGGGCACCTCCGGTGGACCCAGCAGGAGGGACGGGTCCGCGTCCGCTCGCGGACGACGATCGGCCGTCCCGGTGGGTGGGTTCCTCGCATAGTCGGTCCACGCCGTGGCCGCCGTGGACCCGATGCGCGGGTCTGGCGGGTAAAGCAAGCTGTGCCGGTTCCCGCCGGCT
>CAZAFS010000053.1:0-14348 GCA_964484165.1 uncultured Opitutaceae bacterium
CCGCTATTGCTTTCTTAGTTACCCCAAAACTCCCGCTAGGCGGGAGAAGTGGAAAGTTGTGATGGGGGTAAAGAGCATCATGGTCCGCGGTTCGTCAAATAAAAGTTGGAGGTTTTGGGGCAGACTTCGCGCATCTCTTTAGATTTCCGATGGATACCAAGTGCGTCGTACTGTCAGAAAATGCGGCCGAGAAAATGGCGAAACGGGACCGGGCGCGTCGCCCGCGTTCCGGGATGCCTCCACCGCTCCCATGGAAAGAAACTCGCCTGCCGGCGCAAAGGCCATGAGGCTGGCGGCGGAACATTCCCTTGCGGCATGAAACACGAGGTGGTGGAGCGGTTTACCAGGCTGTATGGACATGCGCCGAGCGTCGTGGCCCGGGCCCCGGGGCGCATCGAGTTCATTGGCAATCACACCGACTACAACGGCGGCACGGTCCTCGGCGCGGCGATCAACCTTGGCGTGTGGGTGGCCGCGGGCCCGGCGCCGGCCGGCACCCTGCATTTCGCCTCCGATTCCCAGGACGGCCGGGCCGCCGTGCGAACGGCGGATCCGCGCCGGCAGAGCGGGGCGCAGCGCTGGGCCAATTATCCGCTCGGCGTCTGGGTGACGTTCCGGGAGTTCGGGTTGAAGCAACCGGACGGCCTGGAGTATCTCGCCGCCTCCAACCTGCCCGTCGGCGCGGGCCTGAGCAGCAGCGCGGCGATCGAGCTGGCGTCGGCGCTGGCGTACCTCGGGCTTACCGGGGAGAACCCGCCGCGGGAGACCGTGGTGCAGCTCGGCCGCCGCGCGGAAAACGATTTTGTCGGCGTGCCATGCGGCATTCTCGACCAGAGCGTGTCGGGTTTCGGGCGGAAGGATCAGCTGGTGTTCATCGACTGCCGCGGGCCGCGCGTCGCCACCATCCCCCTGCCGGCCGGGGCGCATTTCTGGGTGTTCAACACGCACACCAAACACGCGCTGCTCGACGGCCTCTATGCGGCCCGCCATCGCGAATGTCTGGACGCGGCGAAGGCGCTGGGCGTGGCCCTGCTCGCGGACCTGACGCCGGCGCAGCTCGAGCAGCGGCGGACGCGCCTGCCCGAGGTGAATTTTCGCCGCGCGAAACACGTGGTGGAGGAGATCGACCGCGTGACGCGAGTGCGGACGGCGCTCGCGCGCGGCGATTTGGCGGGCGTGGGCCGGCTGCTCACCGCCTCCCACCGCAGTTCGCAGACCCAGTTTGAGAACAGCACGGCGGAACTCGACCTGCTCGTGGATCTTCTGGCGGGCGCCCCGCACGTCTACGGCGCGCGGCTCACGGGGGGCGGATTTGGCGGCGCGGTCATGGCGTTCACCGATGCAGCCTTCTCGGCCGCCCAGGCCGCGCAGGTCACCGCGGCGTACGCCCGCCGGTTTGGCGCCACACCGGCCGTGCTGCACTGCGAGACCGGCGATGGGGCGGGAGTGGTCGCGGCGTAGCCGGCCGGACCGCCGCGATTCCGTCCTCGCCATGGCCGATCACGTTGGCTAGTCACGCGGGCGTTTGGTGGCGCCACTCCGGCAGCGCTGCTCCACGACCCCATCCTGATTCCGCATGAGTTCCCCGCCTGCCTCGGCCCCGCCGCCGCGCCCCGCCACCGAGGCTCCCGTTGATACGCTCGCGATCGCCAACGACCCGGCCCGCACTGAGGCCGACTGGTTCCAATACGTTTACCAGGGCGATCGGGTGCCGCAGCTCACGTGGCGCGCCGTGCTCATGGGGGGCGTCCTCGGGATGCTGATGAGCGCGGCCAACCTCTACACCACGCTCAAGATCGGCTGGTCCTTTGGCGTCGCGATCACCTCCTGCGTGATGTCCTACGTCATCTGGAATCTCTTCCGCCTCGTTTCCGGCGGACGGCTCTCCCCGATGTCGATCCTGGAGAACAATTGCATGCAGTCCACCGCCTCGGCCGCCGGTTACTCGACCGGCTCCACCATTGCCACGGCCTTCGGCGCGCTCCTGCTGCTCGAGGGCTACCACCAGCCGGTGTGGGTGGTCGCGACGTTCACGCTGTTCACCGGCGCGCTGGGCGTCTTTCTGGCCGTGCCGATGAAGCGGCAGATGATCAACCGGGAGAAGCTGGCTTTCCCCTCGGGGGTGGCGGCCGCCGCCACGCTCAAGAGTCTCTACAGCCAGGGCGCCGAGGCGCTGCGCAAGGCCTATGTGCTCATCGGCGGACTGGCGGCGGGCCTCGTCGTCGGCGTGTTCAACACGGATGAGGGCACGCTGGGGATTCTCGACCGGCTCTTCCGGAAAACCCACGTTCACCTGCCCGACCTCATTCCGGCCAACGGCTATTTCACGGTCAATAACCGCCAGCTGATCAACTTTGGGTTCGATCCCAGCGTGCTGCTCCTCGGCGCCGGCATGATCGTCGGCCTCCGCGTCGGCCTGTCCATGCTGGCGGGCGGCTTGCTGCTCTATCTGTGGGTCGGACCGGCGCTCATCGCCATGGACGTCGCCCATGTGGGCGACACCGCCTACAAGATATCGATCCCGCTGGTGGGAGGCGGCACGATTTACCACCTGCCGCGCTGGGCGCTCTGGGGCGGCACGGCGGTCATGGTATTTGCGAGCTTGGCGGCGTTCGCCCTGCAGTGGCGGACCATCGCCCGCTCGTTCAGCGTCCTCAGACGCGGCCGGCGGGCCGCGGCGGCGACGGAATTCGACCGGCGCATGGCCGCGGTCGAGGTCCCGCTCGGCTGGCTCGTGGCGGGGTTGATTCCCATCACCATCGGCCTGCTGGCCGTGCAGTATGTCGCCTTCCACATCAGCGTGTGGCTGGGCCTCGTCGCCGTCGGCATGTCCTTCGTGCTAAGCTTGGTGGCCTGCCGGGCCACGGGCGAGACCGACACCACGCCGATCGGGGCCATGGGCAAGGTCATGCAGCTCCTGTTCGCCGTGCTGTCGCCGCCGACAGCGTCGAACGTGCACGTGTCGCTGGAACACAACCTCATGGCGGCCGGCACCGGCGCCAACTCCGCCGCGGCCAGCGCCGATCTGCTCACGGATCTCAAGAGCGGCTATCTGCTGGGCGCCAATCCCCGCAAGCAGTTCCTCGCCCAGTTCATCGGCATCTTCTTCGGCACGCTCGCCGTCGTCCCGGCCTGGTACCTCATGGTGCCGACCCGGGAAAAGCTCGAGGCCTTCAATCCGCCCGCCACCAACATGTGGCGGGCCGTGGCGCAGGTGCTCGCGGGTGGCGGTCTCGACCAGCTCCCGCCCAGCGCCAAGCTCGCCATCGTGGCCGGCGCGCTCGTCGGCGTCGTCTTGCCGCTGCTCGGCTGGTTCCTGCCCAAGGCGGCCCCCTATTTGCCCTCCGCCATGGGGCTCGGGCTCTCCTGGGTGCTTACCTTCGACAACTGCCAGGCGTTCGCCCTCGGCGCCGTGATCGTGTGGCTGTGGAACAAGTGCCACACGCGCACGGCCGACGCCTACAGCGTGCCGCTCGCCTCCGGCCTCATCGCCGGGGAATCGCTCATCAAGGCCGTCATCGCCATGGCCGCGACCGCCGCCGGGCTGTGGGCCGCCCGGCATTAACAGCCGGCTCCCGCCGCGGTCGCCGCGGCGCCGGCGGGAAAAAAGTCGACTGTGCCGCGGATTCCGCGTTGTTTCGGCGGGACGGTCGCGAGCAACCCAGCCGATGAAAAAAAAGCGCGTCAAACGCATTGGCATCCTGACCGCCGGGGGCGACAGCCCCGGCCTGAACGCGGCGATCCGCGCCGTGGGCAAGGCGGCCATCGGCGAATACGGGTGGGAGATGATCGGCTTCCGCGACGGCTTTCTCGGTCTGGCCCACAACCGCTGGATGCGGTTCGACAAGCGCGCCCTGGCGGGAATTCTCACCGTCGGCGGCACGGTCCTCGGCACCAGCCGCGACAAACCCCACCGGATGATGATCGACGGCCGCGTGCGCGACATGACCGGCGCGATCGCGGCCAACTACCGGAAGCTGGGCCTCGATGCCCTCGTCTGCATCGGCGGCGGCGGCACGCACAAGAACGCCCTGCGCCTCGTCGAAAAGGGCCTGCACATCATCACCCTGCCGAAGACCATCGACAACGACGTGGTGCTGACCGACGCCACCATCGGTTTCGACACGGCGCTGGGCATCGCCACCGAGGCGCTCGACCGCCTGCACAGCACCGCGCACAGCCATCACCGAATCGTGATGGCGGAGATCATGGGCCACCGCGCCGGCTGGCTGGCCCTGGGGGCCGGGATCGCCGGCGGGGCCGACGTGATCCTCATCCCGGAGATTCCCTACGACGTCGGCAAGGTGGCCGCGGCCATCCGCGGCCGGCTGCGCAGCGCGACCAATTTCAGCATCGTGGCCGTGGCGGAGGGCGCGATGTCCAAGGTTGATGCCGCGGCCTTCGCCATGGCGGAACGACACCGCCGGAACGCGCACACCGAGACGGAACGAACCCACGCCAAGGCCGAACTGGACGCGCTGGAGGCCCGGCACGAGGGCAACACTCTGCGCCTGTCGAAACAACTGGAGGAACTCACCCACCTCGAGGCGCGGGTCACGATCCTGGGCTACGTGCAGCGCGGCGGCACGCCGTCGGTCGCCGACCGGTTGCTGGCCACGCGGCTGGGCACGGCCTGCGCCGGGTTCATCGACAAGGGGATTTTCGGCGTGATGGTCGCGGCGCGCGGGGACGGGGTGCGGGCCGTGCCGATCAAGGAGGTCGCGGGCCGGCTCAAGACCGTGTCGTCCGAACATCAGTGGCTCGAGGCGGCGCGCCGCGTCGGCACGTGCCTCGGCGATTGAGCGCGGGGCGACGCCTCACCAGCGCAGGGTGACGGTCACGGGCCCGCCGGCGGGGAGCGTGGCTGACAACCGCCCGCTGCCCGCCTCGTGGCGGAAGGCCACGGCCCGGCCGCCGGCTTCGACGGCCGTGGGCGGCCGCTCCGTCCAGGCGATGAATTCGCCACCGTCGCGCAGCGACACGGTATAGGCCCCCGGTGCGCTCCAGCCTTTCGCCGCAATCGCGCCGGTGCTGTTGAGCTTGTCCGCCAGACCGAGAATGGCCACGCCGCGATCCACCGGCGCAAAAGACACGATCTCCCAGCCGCCCTCGGCCAGCGTGACCGGGGCGCGGTCGTCGCGCCCGCAGCGCCAGACGCGGCCGGCTTGCTGGGCGAAGGCGGCGAAGTCGTCGCCGCCGAGGTCCGGCGCGTCGGCCGGCGCCACGGTGCCGGCGAGGGCGCCGCGGGCGGCCGGGTCGGCGTGATAGTTGGCGTTGAAGAGACCGATGACGGCGCAGTCGCGGTTGTAGTTGAAGATCTTCAACAGCACCGGTTCGCACGTGACGTCGGCAAACAGGCAGTCGCGCGTGGGCCGCCCGGGCCGGTCCGGCCGCAGAATCGCGCCGTCGGACAGGACGAGCCGGCGCAGCAGGGCAAAATCGTGGGCGTCGGGTTTGTCCGACACGTAGACCGGTCCGCCCGAGACGGCGCGGCCGGCGGCGTGAAACGCGCCCATCGGGTGGCCGGACTGGAACATGTCCCAGTCGGGCTGCATGAATTCGCCGAACCACACGCCGACCTGGGCGTTGGTGTAGAGGTGCGCCCCGTGGGTCTCGGGGCGGCGCGGCCAGAAGTCGATCGACGTGCGGATGAGCGTTGAGCGGGGCGAGCCGTAATAGGTCTCCATGCCGTTCGCCATGCAGTTGATGAGCCGTCCGCTGAAATGATCCGCCACGGAGCTTTCCAACGCCTCGCGGTAGGCGCGGGTGAGCGCGACCCGGCCGCCCTGATTCGCGGCGAGGCCCTCGATCACCGCCTGGCTGTCGACTTTCACGCCGTCCACTCCCGCGGCCTGGAGCCGCCGGTGATAGTCGTTCATGAACCGGCCGATCTGCGCGGCGGGGACGAGGCCGGCGAGCGGCCCCCAGTAAAGCACATTCAACATGGGCTCCTGGCGCAGAATGCCCGGCCCAAACGCGCGGGCCGCGTCGCGCACATCATAACCCGGCAGCGCCGCGCCATCCACGCCGCCCCAGTAGCCGTGGATGGTCTGCCAGACGAGGAAGACGCGAATCTTGAAATCCTGTTTCGCCATGCGCACGGTGGGCGCGAGGTCGCCGCCGAAACGCCCGTTGGCGGCAAAGGAAGTCAGCCGCTCCTCGCCGGTGGGCTCGACCGTGGTCGACTGCCAGCCGTCGTCGAGGATCAGGAAGCGCGGCTCGACCCCGCCGGCGGCGAACGACGCCAGCCCGGCGCGCACCTTGTCGGCCGAAACCTCGCGGTAGAACGCGTCCCACGTGCACCAGCCGAACAGGTTGGCGAAATCCGGCACCGGCTTGTCGCGGCGGAGCCGGGTGGTGCCGAGGTGGGCGGCCACGGCGCGTGCGCCCGCCTCGGCCAGCTGGTAGGGATCGCGCCCGGCGGCGACAAACAGCGCCACCCCGCCGGCCCCGGCGGTGAAAGGATCGCCGGTCTCGCCGTACAGCTGCAGGCCGGCCGGACCGCCGTTCAGGGCAAAACGGAATACGCCGTCGAGCAGCGGCACGAGCATGACGCAGCCGCCGTCCTCGGTTTCGGCCAGCAGCCACTGCGTCTCGGCCGGCACCTCGGCGGGCGTCGTGCCGGCCGCCGGCTTCATCCAGAACGGCTCGTAGCGGTGGCAGCTGGTGAAGCGCCGCAGGCCGCTGATCGTGCCCAGCGGAGATTGAATGAATGAACCGGGCCGCGGCACGGCCAGGCGCAGAAAAACCCCGGCGCCCGACGGATCGTCCATCGCGGTGAAGGCCGCGGGCACGCCCTGCAACACCGGGCGGTTGTCCAACCAGAGGGTGCCATCGCGGAGGGAGGAGGTCATGGCTGGGGCGAGGTGGCAGCAGCCGAGCAACACGGCGCCGCCCGCCAGGAAAAACACTGGTTTCAGAGACATGGTGAAAAACGCATCCGGGATCTGCCGGCGGCGGCCGGGGCGCCGGTCACAGCAGCTCCGCGATGCTGGCGAAGTACGCGTCGATCCAGCGATGCGCGACGAGGAAATAGAGCAGGCCGCCCGCGGCCAGCATCGGACCGAAGGGCACGTGCACCCCGAAACCGAGGGGCGCCGGGCCGGCGGGCGCGGCGGGCAAAGCCTGCGACGCCCCGGCGTCCGCCGCGGCGACCGGCGGCCCTCCGGCGGGCGTGGGCGGGCGGAAAAGTCCCTGCCAGAGCAGGGCGAAGCCGAACCACAAGGTGCCGATGACGGCGCCGCCAAACACCGCGGCGACGGCGCCGGTCCAGCCGGTGAATGCGCCGATGGCGCCGACAAACTTCACGTCGCCAAACCCCATGGCCTCCTTCTTCAACACCGCCTCGGCGACCAGCGCGATCCACAGGACGAGACCCGAGCCGACCAGCAGCCCCGTCACGCTGTCGACCGCGGCGCGCAGGCTGGCGATGACGAACAGCTCATGCTCCCGCCCGTGCAGCGAGGGGACCGCGCAGGAAAGCAGCACCCCGGCCACGCCCAGCCAGAGCGTGAAGGCATCCGGAATGATCAGGTGGTCCAGGTCGATGAAGGTCGCGGCGATGAGCGCCGCGCAGAGCAGCATGCCGCAGAGCGCCTTGGCCGGCGGGAACGACTGCCAGCAGGCGAGAAAGAGCGCGGCGGTCAGCGCCTCCACGAGCGGATAACGGAAACTGAAACGCCGGCCGCAGCAGCGCGCCCGCCCGCGCAGCAGAAACCAGCTCAGGATCGGGATGTTGTCGTGCCATTTGATCGGCGCGCCGCACGCACAGTGCGAACCCGGGGTGACCACCGACTGCCCCGCCGGGATGCGATGGATGCAGACGTTGAGAAAGCTGCCGATGCAGGCGCCGAGGACAAAGACCATCAGCGGAAAGAACCACGGGAAGGCGGAGGCGAACGCGGGGAAAGCGGGCATGCGACGGATCGATTGCGGATCGCGGAGGCGGGAATGTCAAACCGCGGCTGCTAGGCCGCGCCCAACGCGGCGCGGGCCGCCCGCCCCATGGCGGGCGCAGTGCGGTCGGCGGCGACCCCGCTCCAGATCTCGAGCGATTTGGCCCCCTGGTGCACGAGCATGGCCAGGCCGTTTGCGTGCGGCACGCCGAGCGCGGCGGCCTGCTGGAGGAGCCGGGTCTGCGGCGGATTGTAGATCATGTCGAAGACTCCGGCCGGACGCGGCAGGCGGGCCAGATCGACGGGCGAAGGATCGTCGGGCCGGAGCCCGGCCGAGGTCGCGTTGATGACGAGGGCGCCGGCGGGAAGGTCGGCGGGCGGCGCCTGGGGATCGAAGCCGTGCACGAACCCGGCGGCGGCCAGCGGCAGCAGCACGGCCAGCAGTTCGTCGAGCCGCGCGCGGGTGCGGTTGGCGATCCAGAGCGAGGCGCAGCCGCGCTGCAGGCATTCGACAGCCGCGCCGCGCGCCGCGCCGCCGGCGCCCAGCAGAATCACGGCCGCGCCCGCCAGCGTGGCGCCGAGCTCCTCGTGCACGGCGGTGGTCAGGCCATGGCCGTCGGTGTTGTGTCCGCCCCAGACGCCGCGGGCGTCGTGCCGGAGCAGGGTGTTGACGGCGCCGATGACCCGGCTGGCCGGCGCGACTGCCTGCACCTGCGCGAAGGCGATGACCTTGTGGGGCACGGTCAGGTTCAGGCCGAGAAAGCCGTGCGCGTGAAACCGATCGAGGGCGCGGGGCAGGTCCCCGGGCGGGACCTCGAACTTGAAGTAGCGCCACGCGGCGAACCGGGCGTCGGCGCGGGCCAGTTCCGCCAGCGCGGCATTGTGCATCGCCGGACTGAGGGAATGCGCGATGGGATGCCCGAGCACCGCGAGGGCCGTGCCGGAGAAGGACCAGCGGTCGAGATCGCCCAGGGTCAGGACTGGATCGGAAGCACTCACGGAGGACTCATGATTTCCGGGCTCCGAGTGGAGATCAGCCGGCCGCCCGCGCCAGATCCAAAAGGGGTGGCGGCCGGCCGGGAATCACGAGGCGGCGCGCCGTGCGCGGGTGACTTCGAATTCCTCGACGAATCCGGCGAAAAGGCGGGCGCGGGTGTGATCCCCGGCCGCGGCGTAATGCCGGGCGAGGTTGCGGCAGCAGCGGCAGAGCACTTCGCGCACCGGCGTGGGCGCAAGATCGGAGACCTTGGGCACCAGGTCGTTTCGCCGGAGCATGGTGAACAACTCCCCGGGGGTGCGAAAGACGCCCTGGGCAAAGGCATCGATGAAAAACGGGGTGTCCTCGAGAAAGCAGCCCACCATGAAGTGCCCCGGCAGGCCGACGGGCTCCAGCGTCAGACCGACGCGCTGGGCGACGAGCAGATAGACGACGCTCAGGGTGAGGGGCAGGCCCTGGCGCCGGGCCAGCACCTGGTCGAGCAGACTGTTGCGGGGATCCGTGTAGTCCTCGATGTTGCCGCGGAAGCCGAATTCATGGAAGAGCACGCGGCTGAGCACGCGGCATTGGTCGCGCGGGGTGGAGGGTTCGACGATCAACTCGCGGCAGCGCGCCGCCATGGCGTCGAACTGGGCGCAGCAGGCGCCGATGTCGAGCGCCGGTGACACCGTACGGCTGAGCAGGAGCGAGCCGGTCTCGAGTTCGTAATTGAGCGACCGGATGAAATCGGTGAAGTCCACGACCGGATCGCCGCACTTAAGTTCGCGCAGGAACCACGTGGCGTGCCGGGCCAGCAGGCGGTCCGGTCCGCCGGCGACATCCTGCAGAAACTCGACGGCCGGCGGACCGTGGTGGACGAACCGGGCGGTGAGCGCGGCACGGACGGCCGGGCTGTCGTCATCGAGCAGGGTGAGAAACGCTCCCCGCAATGAGGCATCGAGCGTGTCCGTTTCCATGTCTCCAAAGGAAGGCAGATCGGGCGCCGAGGCAATCCGCAAACCCGCCGCGGCGCGCACGGGAACCGGTGGACGGCGGCCGGGCCGGCCGCTCAGCCGCGCGCCCCGAACAGCGCGGTGCCGACGCGCACCTGGGTACTCCCCTCCGCGATGGCCGGGGCAAGGTCGCCGGTCATTCCCATGGAAAGCTCGCGCAAGGGCACGCCGCATTGGGCCGCGAGGCGATCGCGCAGTTCGCGCAGCGCGGCAAAGGTGCGCCGGGCCACCGCCGGATCAGGGGAGAGCGGCGCAATGGTCATGAGGCCGTCGATCTGGAGATGGGGCAGCGCCAGGCCGGCCTCCAGCAAGGCCGGGGCGGCGGCGGGTTCGACCCCGAATTTGTCCGGGTCGTGGCCGGCGTTGATCTGCAGGAGAACCGGCAGGCGCCGGCCCAGGTCACCGGCGGCCTGGTCGAGGTGGCGCAGCAACTTCAGGCTGTCGACACTCTGGATGCGGTCGAAATTCCCGGCCGCGAGACGGGCCTTGTTCGACTGCAGGTGACCGATGAGTTCCCAGCGGATGGCGACGGCGCACCGGGCTTTTTTTTCCACGCCCTCCTGCACCCGACTTTCCCCGACGGCCGGCAGGCCGTAACGCGCCGCGTATTCGACGGCGGCGGGGGGATGAGTCTTGGTCACCGCCAACAGCTGCACCCCGCCCGGATCGCGCCCCGCCTCGCGGCACGCCGCGGCGATTTGCGCCCGAACCGCCTCCACCCGCTCCCCAAAAGTTTCATAAGCGATAAACATTAAGCAGCCTACTTAAAAGATTGCGCACCAATTAGTGCATCAAATAATGAGGCCGAAAAGATTGCTAACCATGCAAGTGGAGAACTTCAAAATATTTGCCGACTTGGTTGAGACCAAGAGCTTCTCAAAATCGGCCAAGCTGAACGGCATCACACAGTCGGCGGTCAGTCAACAGGCCCGAGCGATGGAGCGGCATTTCAAGACGCTGCTGATCGACCGGAGCCAGAAGCAGTTTCAGCTGACCCGCGAGGGCATGCGGGTCTATGAGGCGGCGAAGGAGATCCTGCATCAGTACGAGAAGCTCCTGAGCGAGCTGCAGGAGATGAAGAAGGTCATCAGCGGGACGATCCGCATCTCGACGATCTACTCCATCGGGCTGCATGAGCTGCCGCCCTACATCAAGAAGTTCCTGCACGACTATCCTTCGGTCAACGTGCGCGTGGAATACCGGCGGTCGAACCTCGTGTACGAGGACATCCTGCACAACTCGGTCGACTTCGGCCTCGTGGCCTTCCCGGTCAAGATGCGCCAGATCGAGATGATCCCCTTCCGGAACGACCACCTCGTCCTCATCACCCATCCGAGCCATCTGCTGGCCAAGGCGGGCGAGGTGCAGTTGCAGACCCTCGCCGGGCAGAAGTTCATCGGCTTCGATCCCGACATCCCGACCCGCAAGGCCATCGACCAGATTTTCCGCGAGAACAAGATCGAGATCGAGCCGGTGATGGAGTTCGACAACATCGAGACGGTGAAGCGGGCCGTCGAGATCGACGCCGGGGTCGCCATCGTGCCCCAGGCCACCGTGATCCAGGAGGTGAATCAGGGTTCGCTCGTGGCGATTCACTTCAAGGGCCGGGAATTCACCCGGCCGCTGGCCATCCTCCACCGCAAGGGCCGCGTGCTCACGCCGGCGATGAAAAAATTCATCGAAACGTTGAGCATGGACCTGACGGGGGAGCCCAAGATTTGATCCGGCGGGCGCGGCCGGCGCGCGATTTGCGGCCTTGACCCGGAAAGTGCGGCACGGCTCTCTGGGAGCATGGCTGCCGCGCTGCTGTCGGTTTACGCGCTGACGCTGGCCGGGTTGATCTTCTTTGCCGTCCACCGGTGGAAGATTTTGTGGCTTTATGCGCGCCACTGCCGGGGCGAGACGCCGGCCCCGCCGCCGGGGGAGGGGCGCCGGCCGCGGGTCTGCGTGCAATGCCCGGTCTACAACGAGCCGCTCGTCGTGGCGGGCCTGCTGGAGCATGTGACCGCCGTGCGCTGGCCGGCGGGCCTGCTCGAAATCCAGATCCTCGACGACTCCACGGACGAGACGTCCGCCATCGTCGAGCGCTGGCTGGCGGCGCATCCCGTCCCGGCGGGCGCTTGCCGCCATCTGCGCCGCCGGGACCGCGCCGGCTACAAGGCCGGGGCGCTCGCGGCGGGCATGCGGCAGAGCCGCGCCGAATTCTTCGCGGTGTTTGACGCCGACTTTCGGCCGGCGCCCGACTTTCTGGAGACGCTCATGCCGCATTTCGCCGATCCCGGGGTCGCCGTGGTCCAGGCCCGGTGGGATTTCGCCAACCGTGAGACCAGCCTCCTGACCCGCTTCCAGGCGGTGTTCCTGGACGCGCATTTCGTGGTCGAGCAGGCGGCGCGGCATGCGGGGGGACTGTTCTTCAATTTCAACGGCACGGCCGGCATCTGGCGGCGCGCGGCGCTGGAGGACGCCGGCGGCTGGACGGACGACACCGTGACGGAGGATCTCGATGTGAGCTACCGCGCACAGCTCCGGGGCTGGCGGTTTGTCTATCGCGACGACTATCCGGTGTTTTCCGAATTGCCGGAGAGCCTCACCGCCTTCAAGTCGCAGCAGCGACGCTGGACCAAGGGCGGCATCCAGGTCGCGCGCAAACTGCTGCGCCCCGTGCTCGTCAGCCGGCTGCCCGCGCGGGTCAAGCGCGAGGCCGTGAGTCACCTGACCACCGGGCTGGTCCATCCGCTGCTGGTGCTGTTCGCCGCATTGCTCGTGCCCTGCCTGTTCGTGCTGAACGCGGAGCCGGCGGCCATCTGGTGGATCTTCAATCCCATCGCGATCATCCTGTTGGGGGCGACCACGATGGCCCTCTATGTCACCGGCCAGTATTTCCGGCGCCGCCAGTGGCTCGGCGGGCTGGTCTGGCTGGCGGCGTCGCCGATCGTGATGGCGTTCGGGCTGGCGATGAGCGTCACGTGCGGACTGGCGGTGCTCGAGGGTCTGCTGACGAACGGCGGCGAATTCGTGCGCACGCCCAAAGGCGGGGCCTCGGCCGCGGGGGTCGACGGCCTGCTCGCCCGGCTGTGCAGCCGGACCCTGTTCACCGCGGTCTTGTGCGGCGAAGTGGCGCTCGGCGCGTGCATGCTGGCGGGGGCGGCCTATTTCCAGCGCGAGGGCATGCTTTTCATCGCCTTGGTATTGCTCATCAATGGCGTGGGTTTCCTCGGCGTGGCGGCCATGTCAACCCACGACCTGCTGCCGCGCATGGGGGGCGCGCGGACGTAGCGCGAATCGGGCGGGAATAGTTGCGGCAGCCCGGGGCTCATGCACTTTGCCCACCGTCGCCATGAACTTCCGCCTCCTGTGCCCGCTTGCCACGCTTCTTGCCGCCGTCCTCCTGACCGCGCTCGCGCTGCGCGCCGGCGAGGAGTTCAAGGCCGCGCCGGCCCCGGGATGGAAGCTGCCGGACGTGGACGGGCGGGTGATCAGCTCCGACCAATTCACAGGCAAGGTCGTGGTGCTCGATTTCTGGGCCACGTGGTGCCCCCCCTGCCGCGCCGAGATTCCCGGCTACGTCAGCCTGCAGAAAAAATACGGCCGGGAGGGACTCGTCATCGTGGGCGTGTCGCTTGATCGCGGCGGGCCGGACATCGTGCGGCGGTTCCTCGGCGACGAAAAGGTCAACTACCAGGTCGTGCTCGGGGATGACAGGATCGTCGAGGCGTTTGGCGGCGTGGAGGCGATTCCCACCACCTTTATCATCGATCGCCGCGGTATGATCCGGTACCGCAAGGTCGGAGCGATGGAGACCGCCCGGTTCGAAGCCGTGCTGGCGTCATTTCTGCAATGACCCGGGGCGGCCGGCGGGACCGCCGGATCACCGCGAATCCAAGCGGGGCCGGCGGTAACCCCTAACGCCGACCCCGTTGGATTCACAGTCCGGTATGGTGCCGGGCCCATGTTACCCAGAGCCCCGCCGTCTGCGGCGACGGCACGACCCACCGCCGACTGGAGCAGGCTGGATGCCAAGATGCCGGCGGGGCGAAAGCGGCCCAAGCTAGTCGCGGCGCACCAGGTGGGGCGGCGGGGCCTCGATGTAGAAGCGCGACAGCTCGGCCAGTTGATCGGCCACCAGGCGATCGGAGCGGCAGCGGGGCATCTTGTTCTGCCCACCCCAGTGGCCGTTTTTCTTCATCCATTTCTCGAACACGCCGGGCATCACCAGCCGCAGCAGCGGCGCCTCCAGCCCTCCGCCCTTGCGTTTGGCCAGGTAGTCGTCGTTGCGCTGCTTGAGTTCGGCGTCGAGTTCGGGGCTGATGATGTTGGCGGTCGGCGTCTCGACCGTGGGCACCTTCAATTCGAGCCACCACTCATGGCAACCGCGCGTCTGGCCGGTGAGCGTGTTGGCGAAGACGGGCGCGACGTGGAAATTGACGATCGTCCACCCGTGGCGCCGGCAGACCGCGAGCAGCG
>CAZAFS010000054.1:0-14264 GCA_964484165.1 uncultured Opitutaceae bacterium
GCGGGGTCGTGCACGTTGCCGGTGTAAACGTATTTCAACCCCTTGGCGCGGGCGATGTCCCGGGCCCGGGTGAGGGTGGCCGGCGGCGTGCGCGGCGTGGCCAGCATCTTGAAGTCGGGGTGAAACGCCGTGAAATGCCACGGCACCTCAGGCCCGAGGTGGGCGGCAAACCAGTCCGAGGCGCGGTCCAGCTCCCCGGGACTGTCGTTCTCGCCCGGAATCAGCAGCGTGGTGACCTCGAACCAGACGTCGGTCTCCTTCCGCAGATAGACGAGGGTGTCGAGCACGGGCTGGAGCTGGGCGAGGCACCGGCGGTGGTAGAATTCCTCCGTGAACCCTTTCAGGTCCACGTTGGCCGCATCCATCGCGCGGAAGAACTCCGGGCGGGCCTCGTCGGTGATGTACCCGGCGGTCACGGCGACGGTCTTGATGCCCTGGTCGTGGCATGCCTGCGCGGTGTCGAGGGCGTATTCGGCAAAAATCACCGGATCGTTGTAAGTGAAGGCCACCGACCGGCAGCCGAGCCGCCGCGCGGTGGCGGCGATGGCCGCGGGCGTCGCGGCGTCGCCCAGCCGGTCGAATTCCCGCGCCTTGCTGATGTCCCAGTTCTGGCAGAACTGGCAGCCGAGATTGCAGCCGGCGGTGCCGAACGAGAGCACGCTCGTGCCGGGCAGGAAATGATTGAGGGGCTTCTTTTCGATCGGATCGATGCAGAAGCCGCTGCTCCGGCCGTAAGTGGTCAGCACCACGCCGTCGCCGGAGCGTTGCCGCACAAAGCAGAACCCGCGCTGGCCGTCCTGGAGTTTGCAGAAGCGCGGGCACAGCCGGCATTCCAGCCGGCTGTCGGGGCGCCGCCGCCACCAGCGGGCGGGATGGCGGGACGGGCGCGGGCCCTCAGCCGTCATGCTCCGCCTCCGCCCCGCCGGCCGGCGACTCCTTGTAGCTCTTGGCCCGGAAACGCTGCAGCTTGACCCATTCCTCCGGATCGATGCCGGCCTTTTGCCGGGCGATCGCCAGTTGCTGTTTCACGGAATCGATGCCGGCGATGGCCGGCAGCAGGACGCCTTTGCGTCCATCGACTGAGGCCACCACGACGCCGTAGACGGCGGGGTCGAGGCTCTCATGCGACACGACCGGTTCCAGCTCGCCGAGCACCGTCACGCTGAACGTCACCTCGGGCAGCTCCGCCGCGGTCATGGGCGGAAAACGGAAATCATGGAACGCCGCCGCCACCGCGGACTGCCACGTCTCCCGGACGAGGTCGTTTTCCTTCGGCGCCAGCCGGCCGCGGCAGCCGCGCAGTTCGCCCTTCACCGTGCGCAGGGTCACAAAAACCGCCCGGCGTTCGGCCAGGATCCCGGCCGCCTGGAACGGCGGCGTGTCCGCGCCGTGGGCCAGCGCCTCCTGCACCGCGCGCCGGGCGACCGCCGGCAGATCCTCGTAACGCGAGACGGACGGCGCCGCCTCCTCCCGCCCGCCGGCATCCGCGGTGGCGCCGGCCGCGGGTTCAAACAGAATCGCCACGCCGTAGCCGACGCCGAACGGGCCCTCGTAACTGAGCACCTTGTGCCCGTCCGTCCGGTAGTTGGCGGCGGCCACGGCCACGACCGTGGATTCCAGCACATCCTCGCCGGCTTCCTCCTGCAGCGTCGCATCGATCCGTTGGAGCCGGTTGAACGCGCCGTCGCGCAGCCGGGCGATGAAGGCCTCGTCGAAGCGGTGCGCGTCGGGGTGGTAGCCGCCGGGCGCCGAGGGGGTCAGCCGGTGGCTCATGTCGCCGCTGGCGATGATGGCGATGCGGCGGTGCAGCGCCTGGGCGGTGGCGACGATCGTCTGGCCCAGTTCATCGAGCTGGCCTTCGCCGGGGTAATTCAGGCTGAGGATCACGGTGGGGCCGCTCCACCGGGCCGCCACCAGGTAGCAGAGCGGCACGAGCGCCCCGTGATCCAGGGGATTGCGGGTGATGCCCCACGTTTTCAACCGCCGCCGCTCCGCCTCGCGAATCAGCCGGTCGGCAAAAATCTGGTCGAGCGGCAGGTCCACCCGGTCCTCCGGCGAGCCGAAACTGGCGAGGGAGCCGCGCAGCCGCGGCGTCTGCCAGATGCCAAACGCCCCCGGCTGCCGCGGGGAGTGAGGCGAAATGAGCACGATGGTGTCCGGGCGCGATGCCACCGCATGTTCCGCCACGGTCGCCATCGCCTCGGCGGTGGCTTTGGCTTCCGCGAGGCGTTCCCGGCCCACGCCCTGCACGAGGATGGGTGCGTGTGGCATCAGCCCCGCAAAGACGATTGGGCCATCCACCATAATTACCTCTCTGTCGCGGGAGTCTAACCCGCCGGCCGCCATTAGCCAAGCAGGAGTTTTGGGCGCAGCTATAGGTCAAATGGGTCCTATAGGACTTATGTTTTTTCCGCCAGCGGCACGATGCGGGCCCCGGGAACGTGCCGGTCAACGACTTCGCGGGCCAGGTTGAACCACCGCGGGCATCGGTCCAGCACGGCGCTGTCCGCCGTCGCGATGATTTCCGTAGTCGCCGCCAGGACCTCGTCCGGGTTCCGGACCAGCTCAATCTCCCAAGGCCAGCCGCGCGCGGCCGCCAGCTCCTGCATGATCTTTTTCAGGCGGCCGCTGTTGGACACCGGACGGTCGAAATACCAGACCCAGGTGGCGCACCCATAGACCGCCGCCATCCCGCCAAGCAATTCCAGGGCCGGCAGGGTCTCGGCGACTTTGCGGTAGGTGCCGTGCATGCTGGCGATGTCCCGGTAGGTTCCGTCGGCGGCCGCGAGCAGCACGCCGCCGCTCAGGGCGACCTCGACCGTGGTCAGCACGTTGTAGCCGTCGAGCCAGAGGGGGCGGCCCGCCAGGTCCGCGGCACCGACCCGACGGGCCTGCCGGTCGCGCCGGGCCGTTTCGGGGCAGGCGCACCGTTCGACGGCTTCGCGCTGACGCACCGACAATTGATGGCGGTCGCCCACCAGTTTCAACGCCGAGGGGGCCGCATATTCGCGGCTCAGGAGCCAGCACAGATCGGCCGTCGCCTGACGCAGCGCCGGCCAGGCGGCGGGGTCGAAGAGGCGGGTGTCCTCGGGATGCGGACCACGGTGGGTGCGGGTGTCGGGCAAGGAGCACCTCGGAGTATTTCAAGATGCCGCGCGGAGTTCTCGGGAGCGCGAATCTCAACGGGCGACACCTGACAACATGTCAACTATTAGTTGACAACGCCGCGGGGGCTTGGGGGCGTCTGGAATGCTGGGGTATGACGTACGGCTGACTTGCCGCATGAGAGGGGAATTAGTCCCGTTTTACCGCGCCCGTTGATATGTGCCCATCAGCTGCGCCGCGGCCAGGATGTGACCGGCCATGGCCCGCACGAGGTCCGCCTTGATGGCGCGGGCGGGCAGCGCCAGCTCGGTGTCCAGCGCGTAGAGTTTGAAGAAATAGCGGTGCGGCCGCCCCGGCGGCGGACACGGGCCGCCGTAGCCGACGCGCCGGAAGTCGTTGAGTCCCTGCTTCGCTCCGCCCGGCGCCCGCTCGGTGGGCGGCACCATTTCGGGCAGGTCCGCCGTCGCCGGCGACAGGCCGTGGATCACCCAGTGCACCCAGGTGCCGACCGGCGCATCCGGATCGTCGCAGATGAGGGCGAAGCTCCGCGTGCCCGGCGGGGCCTCGCTCCAGGTCAGCGGCGGCGAAACATTGGCGCCGCCGCAGGTGTACTTTTCAGGAATCGGCTGCCCGTCCGCAAACGCGGGGCTCGTGAGTTTCATGGCGTATGCCTCCTTTTCCGTAGGCCGCGAATCTGCGGCGACCAAGCTGCCGGTGAGCGCGATCCCCAGCAGCAACCCTGCAAGCCGGCATGGCGACCGACGCAGGAACCTGCTTGCCCGCGCCGCTGCGGCGGGGCTCGCAGGCGATTCGGCTTCCGGAATCGCGAGCCCCTCGACATGCTCGGGGCCCTGAGCCTGCCGAATGGGCAAGCCCGCTCCTGCCATGGCACGCGTGCGGCTGAATCTCCTCACAGTTTGTAGCCGATCTTGCGCAGCAGGTCCTTGCGCCAGGTGATGTCCGCCTCGGTTTCCACGCCCAGGGGCGGGGAACCGTCGATCACGCCGAGGACGCCGCGGCCCTGCTCGGTCGCGGCCACGACGACCTCCGTGGGGTTGGCCGTGGCGCAGAAAATGCGGCAGACCTCCGGCACGGCCTTGACCGCGTTGAGCACGTTGACGGGGTAGAAGCCCTCGCCGAGGAATACGATGAACGTGTGGCCGGCCGCGAGCGTCAGCGCGTTCTTCCGGGCCAGCTCGGTCAGGGCGGCGTCCGTGCCCGACCAGCGCACCAGGCACTTGCCGGACGCCTCGCAGAACGCCAGGCCGAACTTGATGCCGGGCACCGCGTTGACCAGCGCCTCATGCACGTCCTCGACCGTCTTGATGAAGTGGGTCTGGCCGAGGATGAAATTGACGGCCTCGGGTTTCTCGATCCGGACGGTGGTCAGTTGCATCGCGTGATCCCCTTTCTGTTGCCTCGCTGGCTGTGATTGGTCCGCCCGCGCACTCCCGAGGCGGCGGGAAACCGGCTCATCGAACGCCGGCGTTTTCGCACGGACGCCGGGCTGCGTCAATCCCGGGCGACCGGCGCCTCGCGTCCGCCGCCCCGCTCCCACCGGCGACAAAAAATCCATTTGAACCTCACTTAGCCAATTGCCCGTTCACCTCGGTTATTGGTTGGGCTCGCTCGCTTTGGGAATTCGAGCAGAGGGCTCACTGAACTGCAACTCGACGATCCTGGTCGCGGCCGAATCTTTCGCCTGAATCGTCAGCCGAATCATCCCATTGGCCGACGGCCTTTCGAACTCCCGTTTTAGCTCTCCAATTCCCAATCCATCGACCTTGACATCGCGAATCTGCAGAATCTTCTCGCCGACTTCGAGTCCGGCCTTTTTCGCCGCGGAGCGTGGCTCGACGTTCACAATCATCAGCTCCTTGATGCCAGCCCAGATCAGGTGATGGCGAAACGTTGCTTTGAATCCGAACCCTGACTGCGCGAGTGACTTTCCTTTCACCACATACGGAGCCATTTTCACCACGTTCCCTTCAACCGGCTTTGCCGGATCAGCAGCGAGAGAAAGAGACGCCAGGCAGACAGCAAATACGCAGAGAGCTGGAATTCTGGGATTCATTACTCGAACTGCGACTTGGGCTGGAAACTCGTGTTCCATCTTGATCCAACACCAAAGGTGGCTTCTGGGTGCTGGCCTCTGGCCTCCGGCTTCCCTCAGACCGCCAGATGCCCGGCGGCCACGGTGTCCTCGATCATCTTTTGCGCGTAGGCCCAGAGCGCCGTGGAGCCTTCGGCGACATGCGCGTTGCGCGCCAGCACCCGGTCGCGGGCGACGCCGTGCCGCTGCCACGCGGCGCCTTCGGTGCGGCAGTTCAGCAGCATCGGCTGGAAGCGGTCGACGGCGGCGGCGAACTTCGCCTCGGGCGTCAGGCGCGCCTCGAACTCGTCCCACAGGGCGCGGAACTCGCGCGCCTGGTCCGGCGGCAGCAGCCCGAAAATGCGGTCGGCCGCCACCGCCTCGCGGGCGTGCTGGTCGGCCATAGCCTTCGTGTCGTAGGCAAACGTGTCCCCGGCGTCGATTTCGACGAGGTCGTGGAGGATCAGCATCTTGAGCACGCGGAGGACGTCCAGCGGCGGCCGGTTGGCGTGCTCGGCCAGCGTGATGACGATGAGGCAGAGGTGCCAGGAATGCTCGGCGTCGTTCTCGGCGCGGCGGCTGTTGATGAGCACAGTCTGGCGGAAGATCTCCTTCAACTTATCGACCTCGACGATGAAGCGGATCTGCCGCGCCAGGCGGTCGGCGGCGGGCGGGGTGGGGGAAGGCGTCACGCGCCCACCGAAACGCCCGCCCGCCGCCGAGGCAAACCCGAACACGCAGCCCCGCCAGGCCGGACACCGAGTACACCGAGGTCGAATCCTGAGCTCAGTGAGGAGAATGTCGGCATGGTGCCGATTGCTGTGGGGCCCGCGTCGCGGGCGATCTGGCCTGGTCCGGTCGGGGACTCGCATCCAACTGGAGCTCCGTGACCTCCTTCAGCCTCTGTGCCCTCGGTGACAAGAACCGGCCCGGGAAGATCCGGGTTCCGTGATCTCCAGTGTTGCCTTCCGGGGCGGGGGACTTTTGCGTCTGAGCTTTACCCATGAAAGTTCTCGTTGCCGACAAGATCTCCCCCAAGGGTGTCCAGTACCTGCGCAACCAGCCCGGTTTCGAGGTGATCGAGGCGTACGGTTCGCCGCGGGAGAAGCTGCTCGAACTGGTCAAGGACGTGCAGGCCATCGCCGTCCGCAGCGAGACCAAGATCACCGCGGAGATCCTCGCCGCGGCGCCGAAGCTGCAGGTCGTCGGCCGTGCCGGCGTGGGCGTCGACAACGTCGACGTCGAGGCGGCCACCGAACGCGGCGTGGTGGTGATGAACACGCCGTCGGGCAACACCATCGCCACGGCGGAACTCACCTTCACCCACATGCTGTGCGGGGCGCGCCCGGTGCCGCAGGCCGCCGCCTCCATGCGCGAGGGCAAGTGGGACCGCAAGAGCTTCTCGGGCCTCGAACTGCACCGCAAGGTGCTCGGCATCGTCGGCCTCGGCCGCATCGGCGGCGAGGTCGCCCGCCGCGCCCAGGCCTTTGGCATGCGGGTGCTCGCCTACGACCCCTACCTGGCGCCCAGCCGGGCCAAGGCCATGCAGGTCGAGCAGGTCGACCTCGACGCCCTGTTGCGCGAATCGGACTACGTCACCGTCCACATGCCGCTCACCGACCAGACCCGCTACATGATCGACGAGGCGGCGCTGGCGAAGACGAAGAAAGGCGTGCGCCTCTTCAATTGCGCCCGCGGCGGCATCATCAAGGAGGCCGCCCTCATTGCCGCGCTCAAGGCGGGCCACGTCGCCGCCGCCGGGCTCGACGTGTACGAGGACGAGCCGCTGCCGGCCGACCACGAGTTGCGCAAGCTGCCCAACGTCACCCTCACGCCGCACTTGGGCGCCTCGACCGCCGAGGCGCAGGAAAGCGTGGGCATCGAGATCGCGGAGGCCATCGCCGACGCGCTGCGCGGCGGGGTCATCCGCAACGCCGTCAACGTGCCGTCGATCGACGCCGCCACGCTCAAGGTGCTCGGGCCCTACCTCGACCTCGGCGCCAAGCTCGGCACGCTGGTGCAGCAGATCGCGCCGCCACAGGTCGACCGGCTCGCCATCACCTACTGGGGCCGGATCGTCGACCTCGACGCCGACGCCATCACCCGCACCATCGAGCGGGGATTCCTGCGACGCATCAGCGGCGAGGAGGTCAATTTCGTCAACGCGCCGGTGCTGCTGCAGCGCCTCGGCGTGCAGGTGGAGGTGGTCAAGTCGGCCGCGGAATGCGACTACACCGAGCTCATCCGGGTCGAGGCCGTGGTGCCCGACAAGCGGGTGTTCTCGGCGGACGGCACGCTCATCGGCAAGAGCGCCGGCCCCCGCATCGTGGCGATCAACGGCCGCGGCGTCGAAGTCGCCGCCGAGGGCAAGCTGCTTGTGCTCGAAAACGTGGACCAGCCCGGCATGGTCGGCACCATCGGCACGCTCCTGGGCAAGGATGGCGTCAACATCGCCGACATGTCGCTGAGCCGCCTGACTCCCGGCGGCACCGCCTACATGGTGGTGCGCGTCGACAGCGAGCCGAGCCCGGCCGCCCGGCAGGAAATCAAATCCAACCCCGCCATCAAGATGGCGAAGTTCGTGCAACTGTAGCATTTATCCACGCCTGTAGGAGCCTGCTTGCAGGCGATATCAACCATCTCCCGCCAGCGCGCTTCTACAGCCCATCCCCCGTGTATCTTCCGCTCCTCATCGCCGGCCTCGTCGGTTACCTGCTGGGAGCGCTGCCCTTCGGCTACCTGGTGGCGAAGGCGCACGGGGTGGACATTTTCAGGGCCGGCAGCGGCAATCCGGGAGCGACCAACGTGAAGCGCGTGCTCGGAGCCAAGGCCGGCTACACCGTGTATGCCCTCGACGCCCTGAAGGGCGCCACGGCGGCGGCCTGGCCGCTGGCGATATTTGCGCTCTTTTATGCCGCGCCCTATACGGGTAGCCCCTGGTCAACCTTCGTCGTCGCCGTCATCGGGCATCAGAACGCGATGCGCCTCATCAGCCTCGTCTGCGCGGTGCTGGGGCATTCGTTTTCCGTTTTCACCCGGTTCAAGGGTGGCAAGGGCGTGGCTACGGCCTCGGGTGGCCTGCTGGTGCTCATACCCGTGCCGATCCTGATCGGGGTGGCGGTGTGGTTCATTACCCTTTTCGCGTCGCGCTATGTGTCCCTGGCCTCCATTTTCGCCTCGATCACGGTGCCGGCCGCGGCGTGGGCGCTCGAACGGTCCCTGGCGCTCAAGGTGGTGGTGACTCTGTTGGGCGGGCTGGTGATCGCGCGGCATCATTCCAACATCCGCCGCCTGCTCGCCGGGACGGAACATAAGTTTGGTGGGCAACAGGAGCGGGGAAAATGAACGCCCCCTTGGCAAAACGAAACCGGCCTGGCCTGCGTAGCCTTGGCGAAGCAGGCTGGGGGCGCAGGGCGGCGGCGGACCATTCATGAGCAAACCCGCGGTCATCAACATCGGCTTTTGCGGCCTGGGCACGGTCGGACAGGGGGTGTGGAAGCACCTGTCGGCCAGCCGGGCTGCGCTCGAGGCCCGCCTTGGCGCCAGGCTCGAGTTGTACCGGGTGGCCGTGCGCCACCCCGGCAAGGCGCGCAGCGTCGAGATTCCCGCCGCCCGGCTCACCACCGACGCGCTGGCCCTCGCTACCGATCCGGCCGTGTCGATCGTGTGCGAGCTGATCGGCGGCACGACGCTGGCGCGCGAGGTCACGCTGGCGGCGTTGGCCCGGGGCAAGATCGTGGTCTCGGCCAACAAGGCCCTGCTGTGCGGGCACGGGGCGGAAATCTTTGCCGCGGCGCGCAAGGGCGGCGGCCACTATTTTTTCGAGGGCAGCGTCGCGGGCGGCATCCCCATCATCAAGGCGCTGCGCGAGGGTCTCGTGGCCAACCGCTTTCCGCTGATCTACGGCATCCTCAACGGCACCTGCAATTACATCCTCACCCGCATGGAGCGCGAGGGCGCCTCCTACGCCGACATCCTGGCGGACGCCAAGCGGCTGGGGTTTGCCGAGGCCGACGAGTCGCTCGACGTGCAGGGCTGGGACACGGCGCACAAGACCGCCATCCTCGCCTTTCTGGCCCACGGCATCTGGGTGCAGCCCGCGCAGATGCTCGTCGAGGGCATCACGCGGATCAGCCAGGCCGACATCGTCCACGCCGCCCAGCTCGGCTACGGCATCAAGCTGCTCGGGGTCATCACCCGCGATTTCGCCAACAACGAGCTGGCGGTGCGGGTGCACCCGACGCTGCTGCGGCGCCGGCTCGTGCTCGCCAACGTCGAGGGCGTCTACAACGGCATCGCCGTCACGGGTGACGTGGTCGGCACCACCCTCTACCTCGGCCGCGGCGCCGGCCAGGACGCCACCGCCAGCGCGGTCATCAGCGACATCGCCGATGCGGTCACGCTGCTCACCAGCGGCAAGTCGGTGGTGGTGCCGGACGAGGCGGCGGCGATCCACGCCGGCGGCCGCCAGCCGGTGAAGCTCGCCCCCCTCGAATCCATCCGCAGCCGCTACTACCTGCGGCTGGAGGTCCGGGACCAGCCCGGCGTGCTTGCGCAGGTCGCCACCGTGATGGCCCAGAACCTCGTCAGCATCGAGAGCGTCATCCAGCGCGGCAGCCGCCTGCCCGAGGCCGCCATGCTCATCCTCACCACCCACGAGAGCAACGAGCAGGCCATCCGCGCCACGCTGGCCGGCCTGACCCGGCTCGACAGCGTGCTCGAGCCGCCGCTGCTCCTGCGCATCGGCGACTTCGAGGAGTGAAACGAATGGCCCCAACAGGTAGGAAGCCCGCTCGCGGGCGATGACGCGAAATCGGTCGCAAGCGACCTTCCTACCGGCATTCTTGCTCCTACCTGTTCCCCCCATGGCCAGAATCGTCCAGAAATACGGCGGCACCTCGGTGGGCGACATCGAGCGCATCAAGCGCGTCGCCGAGCGGATCAAGGCCGCCCGCGACGAGGGCCATGAGCTCGTCGTGGTCGTGTCCGCCCGCTCCGGCGTCACCAACGAGCTCCTCGCCCGCGCCCGGGCCATCCACGAGCACCCCAGCGAGCGGGAACTCGACATGCTGCTGGCCACCGGCGAGCAGGAGACCATCGCCCTCACTGCCATCGCGCTCCACGCGCTGGCCGTGCCGGCCGTGTCGTACACCGGCGCGCAGGCCGGCATTTTCACCGACAAGTCACACACCAAGGCCAAGATCAAGACCATCGACGCCCGCCCCATCGAGCAGGACCTCCAGGCCGGCAAGGTCGTGATCGTCGCCGGGTTCCAGGGCATCAACGAGGATGGCCAGATCACCACGCTCGGCCGCGGCGGCTCCGACCTGACCGCGATCGCCCTGGCCGCCGCCGTCCGGGCCGACAAGTGCGAGATCTACACCGACGTCGACGGCGTCTACACCGCCGATCCGCGCGTGGTGAAGGATGCGCGCAAGCTCGCGGAGATCAGCTACGACGAGATGCTGGAGCTCGCCAGCAGCGGCTCCAAGGTCATGCAGTCGCGCTCGGTCGAGTTCGCCAAGACGTACGAGGTCGTTTTTGAGGTCCGGTCATCGTTCAACCACAACCCGGGAACCATCGTGAAAGAGGAAGTCGTCTACATGGAGCAGGTCGTCGTGCGCGGCGTGGCCGTGGACAAGGACCAGGCCAAGGTCATCGTCAGCAACATCCCGGACAAGCCGGGCTCGGCGGCGAAAGTGTTCCGGGCGCTGGCCGACGCGAATGTCAATGTCGACATGATCGTGCAGAACATCGGGCGCGGCGGCGTGGCCAACCTCACGTTCACCGTGCAGCAGGGCGATTCGCACGCGGCCCGGCAGGCGCTGGAGCCCGTGTTCGCGGAGCTCGGCGGCGGCGAGGTGGCCGTCCACGACCAGATCGCCAAGCTGTCCGTCGTGGGCGTGGGCATGAAGTCGCACAGCGGCGTCGCCGCCACGCTGTTCCAGACTCTCGCCGTTCAGGGCATCAACATCGAGCTCATCAGCACCTCGGAGATCAAGATCTCGGTCGTGATCAACGCCGGCCGGGCTGACGACGCCGCCCGCGCCGTGCACGCGGCGTTTCAGCTCGATAAGCTCGCGTAGAGGCCAGAAGCCAGAGGCCAGAGGCCAGAAGCCAGAGGCCGGAAAGTTGGAAGCCAGGAGGGAATGCAGGAGACAATCAACCGGAGCTCGAAATCTGATGACGGAGACCAGAAATCAAGAGCTGGAAATGAATAGCGGGCAGCGGCCGGCAATACGCCATTTTACGGATCTCATCGGGTGGCAAAAGGCGTTTGATCTCGGCCTGCGGGTATTCGAGCAATCGAAGGCTTGGCCGCGCGACGAACGCTTCGCCCTCACCGATCAGGTGCGACGTTCGTCTCGATCCGTCAGCGCAAACATAGCAGAGGCATGGGGCAAGCGGCGTTACGAGGCGCACTTCGTCAGCAAATTATCCGACGCGGACTCGGAGCTGTTGGAGACGGAGGATTGGCTGCTTTTTGCCAAGGCTCACGGCTATCTGGCGCCGGCGGACTTCGACACGCTTTATGCTTTGATGCGCGAAATCGGACGCATCCTTGGAAGCATCATGCAGAATCCGGCGCCATTTTTGTTGCGTGCCGCGCGCCGCAGGAACGATTGACCCGACATTAGCACGGAAGATCTGACGGCTGGCCTCTGGCCTCTGGCTTCTGGACTCCATGAAATATATCAGCACCCGCGGGCAGACGGAACCGGTCAGCTTCACGCAGGCCGTGGCCATCGGCCTGGCGCCGGACGGCGGCCTGTTTCTGCCGGAGACGCTGCCCGACCTGAGCGGCGATCTCGGGCGCTGGGCCGGCCTCAGTTACGCGGACCTCTGTGAGGAGTTTCTGCGCCACTTCGCCACCGACGTCGATCCGGCGGCGCTCCGGGACATCGTCGCGCGCTCCTACCGCGCCTTTGCGCATCCGGACATCGCGCCGCTGGAGCAGCTGGGCGAAAACCTGTTCGTCCTCGAGCTGTTTCACGGGCCGACGCTCGCCTTCAAGGATTTCGCCCTGCAGTTTCTCGGCAACCTCTACGAACACCAGTGCCGGGTGCGCGGCGAGACCCTCAACGTGCTCGGCGCCACCTCGGGCGACACCGGCGCCGCCGCCATCCACGGCCTGCTGGGCAAGCCGGGCGTGGCGATCTTCATCCTTTATCCCGACGGGCGGGTGGCGCCGCTGCAGGAGCGGCAGATGGCCTGCACCGGCGCGGCCAACGTCTTCGCGCTCGCCGTCGAGGGCACCTTCGACGACGCGCAGGCCGCGTTGAAGGAAGTCTTCGGCGACCAGGCGTTCCGCACGCGGCACCGGCTGTCCGCCGTCAACTCCATCAACCTGGCGCGGGTGCTGGCGCAGAGCGTCTACTACCTTTACGCGTGGCTGCGGCTGCCGCCCGAGAAGCAGGGCAACGTCGAGTTTGTCGTGCCCACCGGCAATTTCGGCAACATCCTGGCCGGCTGGCTGCTCCAGCAGATGGGCGTGCCTATCCGCGGCTTCAAGCTTGCCACCAACCAGAACGACATCCTCCACCGCCTCTTCACCACCGGCGAGTACCGGATCGCCGCCGTCACGCCGAGCCTGGCGCCCTCGATGGACATCCAGGTGGCGTCGAACTTCGAGCGCTTCCTGTATTACCAGGTCGGCCGCGATCCGGCCCGCGTGCGCGAGGTCATGGAGACGTTCAAGGCCACCGGTCTTTACCGCTTCGAACCTTTCGACCCCGACACGTTCACCGCCTCCCGTTGCTCCGACGCCGAGATCGCCGGGGTCATCAAGCAGGTTTACCACAAGTACGGCTACATCTGCGACCCGCACACTGCGTGCGGCTTCAAGGAGCTCAGCCGCGACCGGGTGAGCGTGGTGCTGGCCACGGCCAGCCCGGCGAAGTTTCCGGATGTCATCCGCGCCGCCATCGGGGTGGAGTCGACCCACCCGAGCCTCGAGGCGCTCAAGTCCCTGCCGGTGGCCAAGCATCCCATCCGCGCCGATGCCGCGGCCATCAAGGCGTTCATCGCCGCGCACGGCGTGTAAGCCCGCTCCGCCGGGGAACGGATTATGGCGGACCGGCGGAGCCTTGCCTCACCTTTCTCGAATGGTGCCCTGCAGATCGATGGGGCTCGCGCCCGGCCATTTCAGACTCGCCGGCCTGTTCGCCGCGGGGGCGTTGAAGACGAACACGAGCGTCATGCTCTTTTGGGGAGGCAGCGTCAGCTCCCATTTTGAGGACGTCATCAGCGTTCCCACCACCGTTTTCCCATCCAGGAACTCCAAAAGCGTTCCCTCATTGAGATAGACGAGGCGCAAGACCGTGGAATCGCCGGAATCGAACGTCCGCACAATAGCCGCCTTGTCCTTCCATCCCCAGGTATTGGTGAAATGGACGTTGCCGAGTCGCACCAAGGTCGCGTATGCGATCTTTTCCGCGGCGTAGGAGCATGATGCGGCGCACGTTTTGCCCGCAACATCCTCGATCTGCAGATCAACGGGGTCGATCGTCGCGCTGGCCGGTTTGTCCGAGGTGTTTTTCAAGAGAACGGTGATGCCCCATCCAGGTTCAGATGGATTGGGACCGCTGGCGGTGTCCATGGCGTTCCATTTTCCGTACACTGTCTGCACCACGGCGATTTCGAGAGCACCAGACTGCTGGGCGCGCTGGGGCGTGTCGGCAGCGCTCGCCAGTTGGCATTGAAAAACTGCCAGACTTAGAACGGAGAAGAAACTCGATTTAAGGCTCATGGTGGGAGGGGAGGGATGGATATCCTGCGTTTTTCGGGATCGACGTGGGCATGCCGCCAGATTCCTAGCGGCAGAAGATTCCACCGGCAAGGGGATTGGCGTGGAATGTCGACGTCGAGTTTCGCGGCCCGATCAAATCCGCCGGCCGCCGGTGCGGTTCCCTGCTATTCCGATCGGCGCGCTCGGAAACCGCCCTGCCGGCAGGCGTCGGCCCCGCAGTGGTGTCTGCACGGATCCGTGTCGGGCGATGACCGCCGGGCAGAGCAGTCACTCCACGTCGCAGCGGTAGCCGGTCACGTCGAGCCGCCCGTCGCCTTC
>CAZAFS010000055.1:0-1376 GCA_964484165.1 uncultured Opitutaceae bacterium
TGGCTCTGATCGGTACGATATGGTTAAAAACAAAATCAAACAGTTGGCTGACTACCGGGCGAAGGTCGCCGCCCTGCAGAAGAAAATCGAGCAGGAGCGGGCCCGGGCGCTGGCGAACCTGCACGAGAAATATGGTTTCGAAAGCGTCCGCGAGTTGATCAAGGCGATCTGGACGGCGGCGGGTTCCGGCGGCAAGCCGCGGGGCCGGAAAGCCGGACGGCATCGCAAGCACGCGCGCATCACGGCCGCGATGAAGGAGAAGATCAAAACGGCCCTCCAGGCGGGCACGACCGGCGGCGCGGTCGCCGCGGAGTTCGGAGTGTCGCTGCCAAGCGTCTACAATATCAAGAAGGCGTTCGGCCTGGTGAAGTCCCGCAAGAAGAAATAGCGCACGGACGCAGATCGCTTTCAAGCCCCGGCCGCGCGCCGGGGCTTTATTATTGCCGGCTTGTGATGGCCCGCGGGCGGTGCCAAGTTCCCGCCTGCCATGCCGCCGGACTATATTCAGGCCAACACGGACGGGCGTCTGCACGACGCCCATGAGCCGTCCATCTCGCCCCTCAACCGCGGTTTTCTCTACGGGGATGCCGTCTATGAAGTCTGGCGGACGTATCACGGGGTCCTGTTCGCCTGGGACGAACACTGGGAGCGATTGCAGAATTCGGCGTGTGCGTTGGCGCTGGCGCTGCCGCTGGCGCCCATCCCGCTGGTGGAGGAAATCCGGCGCACGGTGGCGGAGTTCTTCCGCCGCGGCGGGGCGCGCGCCGAGGTCTACGTGCGCCTGCAAGTCACCCGCGGCGGCGGCCCGATCGGGCTTGATCCGGCGCTGGCGGACCAGCCGGGCTACGTGATTCTGGTCCAGACCAACAAGGAATTCCCGCCGGAGAAACTGCAGGCCGGCCTGCGCCTGTCGCTGGCGCGGGAATTGCGGCGCAACGACCGCCGCACCATGGACCCGGCCTGGAAGACCGGCAACTACCTCAACAACCTGCTCTGCCTGCGCGAGGCGAAGCTTCGCGGCGCCGACGAGGTGGTGATGACCAACCTGCGGGACGAAATCACCGAGGCCGCCGTGTCCAACGTGCATTTCGTCCGCGACGGCGTGGTCCTGACCCCGGCCCTGGACAGCGGCTTGCTGGCGGGCGTCACGCGGCGCCTGCTGCTCGAACAGGTTGCGCCGGCCGCGGGGGTCAAGATTCGCGAAGTCAGGCTCAAGCCGGCGGACCTGGGCGGCATGCAGGAATGCTTCCTGACCTCGACGACCAAGGACGTGACGCCGGTGGCCGCGATCGACGAGCACCGCTTCCGCGTGGGGCCCGGGACCGTCGGCCTGAAGTTGAAGGCGGGGTTTGACGCGTACACCCGCGCCTATGCCG
>CAZAFS010000055.1:1476-10233 GCA_964484165.1 uncultured Opitutaceae bacterium
CGCGGCAGGAAGGGGTCGATGCGGTCGGCCCAGGCGGCGATCCCGCCCTGGACATTGCTGACGGCGGGAAACCCGCGGGCGCGCAGATACTCCGTCACGTGCCGGCTGCGCCCGCCGTGATGGCAGAGAACCAGGATATGCTGGTCGCGCGGCAGATCGTCGAGCCGGGCGGGAATCTGCCGCAGGGGGATGTGCCGGCTGCCCTCGATCCGGCAGATCTGGACCTCGTGGGGTTCACGCACGTCGAGCAGCGCCACGCGGTGAGGCGCGGCGGCAAGCAGGCGGGAAGCTTCTTCAACCGTGATCTCGGCGGCGGCGGCCGGAGCCGCGGCCGGGTCGACGGCCGGGACGGCGCACGGCATCGCGTAGCGGGCGGGCTCGATTTCCCGGATGGACGGGTGGGCCCCGCAGAGCGGACAAGCGGAATCGCGCGGAATTTCCAGGGTCCGGAACTCCTGCGTCAGCGCGTTGAACAGGAGCAGGCGCCCGCGCAGCGGCCGGCCGAGGTCGAGCAGGTATTTGATGGCCTCCAGGGCCTGCAGGCTGCCGATCACCCCGCATAGCGCGCCCAAGACGCCGGCCTCGCCGCAGGCGGGGACGCTGCCGGGCGCGGGCGGCTCGGGAAACAGGCAGCGGTAGCACGGCCCGCCGCGGGCCGGATCGAATACCGACACCTGCCCCTCGAACTTGAAAATGCTGCCGTGCACCAGCGGCCGCCGGGCGAACCAGGCCGCATCGTTGCACAAATAGCGCGTCGCAAAGTTGTCCGAGCCGTCGACCAGCAGATCATACTCGGAGAACAGGGCGACGGCGTTGTCCGGCGTGACGCCGCCGGGGTGGAGCCGCAGCCGCACGTGCGGGTTCAGGGCGGCGAGCCGGCGCGCGGCCGATTCGACCTTGGGCGCGCCGACCGCCGGGGTGTCGTGGAGGATCTGCCGCTGCAGGTTGTGCTCGGCGACCCGGTCGAGGTCGGCCAGGCCGAGCGTGCCCACGCCGGCGGCGGCGAGGTAAAGCGCCGCCGGGCTGCCGAGTCCGCCGGCGCCGATCACGAGCACGCGCGCGGCGGCCAACCGGCGCTGACCACCGACCCCGATCTCGTCGAGCAGGATGTGCCGGCTGTACCGGCTGAATTCGGCGGGCGAGAGCTCGGGCAGGGGATCGGACATGTGGGCGACGGTGTTTAAGTGCGTCGAAACCCCCGCCTTCGCAACTGCATTTGCGCCTCGACGGACGGCCCGCGGGTGCTGCAATAGGCGTTCGGGAAATCATGCGTTGTCTCGGAATCGATTACGGCCAAAAGCGCGTCGGCCTCAGCTACGGCGACGACTTGGGCGTGGCCACGCCGCTGCCCGCCCTGACCGATCCGTCGCCCGAGGCCCGGTTCAAAAAGCTGGCCGCCATCATTCACCAGCGGCGCGTCACCGACCTCGTGCTCGGCCATCCGCTCAACATGGACGACAGCGCCGGCGTCAAGGCGAAGGAAGTCGAGGCCTTTGCAGCGCGCCTGCTGGCCGCGTTCGGCCGGCCGGTGCATCTGGTGGATGAGCGGCTGACCTCCTATGAAGCGGAGCAGTCGGTGCCCAAGCCCAGGCGGCGGGCCGTGCGCGCCTCGGGGCTTATCGATTCGCGCGCCGCCTGCCTCATCCTGCAGGATTTTCTCAACCAGCACCTGCCGCCGGCGCAGCGGGAGCCGCTGTAGGAGCCTGCTTGCAGGCGACCTAATCGCGAGCAAGCTCGCTCCGACATGGTTCGTCACCCCAAACCCGCCGCGCCGCGCTGGAAATGCCTTTGCGCGTACGACGGCCGGAACTTCAGCGGCTGGCAGAGCCAGCCTGACGGCAACGCCGTGCAGGACGTCATCGAGCGGCGGCTGCAGACGATCTTCGGCCGCGTGGTGCGCATCCACGGCAGCGGCCGCACCGACGCGGGGGTGCATGCGCTCGGGCAGGTGTTCCATTTCGACGCGGCGTGGCCGCACGGTGCGGCGAAACTGCTGGCGGCCCTGCGCGGCGGACTGCCACCGGCCATCCAGGTGCGGTCGGTGCGGATGGCGCCGGCCGGTTTTCACGCGCGCTTCTCGGCGCGCGGCAAAGTTTATTTCTACCAGCTGCACCAAGGCGGCCCCGCCGACCCGTTCCTGCATCCCTTTTGTTGGTCGATCCACCAGCGGCTCGATGTCGCCGCGATGCGGGCGGCGGCGCGGCGCCTGACCGGCCGCCACGACTTTCGCGCGTTCTCGGCGTTCAACGGCGTCGAGCGGAAGGACACCACGCGGCACCTGCGCCGGCTCGACATCACCGGGCGCGGCCCCCGGCTGCGCATCACGGCGGAGGCGGACGGATTCCTTTACCGCATGGTGCGCAGCCTGGCCGGCGCCCTGGTGGTCGTGGGGCAGGGCAAGCTCACTCCGGCGCAGGTCGAGGCGATCCGGCGGTCGGCACACCGCACCCCTGCCGTCCAGACCGCGCCGGCGCAGGGATTGTTTCTGGCCCGCGTTCGTTATTGACCCATGAACCGCCCCGGCTCCCTCGGCGTCCTCTGGCGCACCGTCGGCGACCTGTTGTTTCCGCCGGCGTGCGTGCACTGCGGCGGCTTGGTGGAGGGCGGCGGGTTGCGGCATCTGTGCCCGCGCTGCGAACGGCTGATCCTGCTGGTGCGGCCGCCGCATTGCCGGCGGTGCGGCCATCCGTTTTCCGGGGAGGTGCGGGGCGAACGCGAATGCCCGCATTGCGCGGAACTGGAGCCGGCGTTCGGGGAGGGCCGCACCTGCGTCCTGCTGCAGGGGCCGGCGCGCTCCCTGGTGCACGCGCTCAAATACCATCGCGCCCTGCATGTGCTCGAGGACATGACCGCGTTGATGCGCGCCGTGCCGGAGATCGCCGGCCACCTGCGCGGCGCGGTGCTCGTGCCGGTGCCGCTGCACCCGCGCAAGGAGCGCGAGCGCACCTACAACCAGAGCCGGCTGCTGGCCGAATGCTTCGCGGCGGTCGCGGGCGGCCCCACGCGCGTGGCGGAACCGTTGCGCCGCGTGATCGACACGCCGACGCAGACGACGCTGGATCGGCGCACCCGCCAGGCGAATTTGAAAAATGCCTTTGCCTTGCGTCCCGGCGCTGCCATAAACGCCGCCGAGCATTTCGTTTTGATTGATGACGTCTTTACCACGGGTTCCACCCTCAACGCCTGCGCGGCCGTGCTGCGGCGCGCCGGCTGCCTGAACCTCGACGTCGTCACCTTCGGTCACGGCTGACCCATCTCATGCCGCATTTCAGCAAGCCCCAATATCCCACCGTCTCCGCGAAGAAGAAGGACATTCCCAAGGGGGTGTGGGTGAAATGCCCCGCCTCCGGCGAGATTGTCTTCAACAAGGACCTCGAGGCCAACCAGATGGTGGTGCCGAAGAGCGGCTACCATTTTCGCATCAGCGCGCCGGAGCGGCTCAGGAATCTGCTCGACCCCGGCACGTTCCAGGAGCTGGCGGCCGGGGTGCGCGCCGCCGATCCGCTGAACTTCGTGGACTCGCAGCCGTATCCTGAACGCCTGAAGAAGTACGAAAAGGACAGCGGCCTGAAGGAGGCGGTGGTGTGCGGCACCGGCCGGCTGCACGGCATCCCGGTGGCGGTGGCGGTCATGGATTTCCGTTTCTGCGGCGGCTCGATGGGCGGGGCGACCGGCGAGAAGATCACGCGCACGATCGAGACTGCGCTGCGCGAGAAGATCCCGTGCCTCATCTTCAGCGCCGCGGGCGGCGCGCGCATGCAGGAGGGCATCTTTTCGCTCATGCAGATGGCCAAGACCAGCGCGGCGCTGGGCCGGCTGGCCGCGGCCGGGCTGCCGTTCATCTCCGTGCTCACCGATCCGACCACCGGCGGCGTCACCGCCAGTTTTGCGACGCTGGGCGACGTGATCCTGGCCGAGCCGGGGGCGTTGATCGGCTTCGCCGGCGCGCGCGTCATCAAGGAGACCACCAAGCAGACGCTGCCCGCGGGCTTCCAGAGCGCCGAGTTTCTGCTCAAGCACGGTCTCATCGACCAGATCGTCAGCCGCCTCGAGATGCGCGACCGCCTGCGCGACATCCTGCAGGCGCTGTTCGTGGGGAAGAAGGCGGCGCCGGCGCCGGTCGCGTAGCCGCGGACCGCAAAAGACGGCGTGACGCCGGCGGGCGGCCGTGCTGGACTCGCGGCCTTTCATGGATCCGCCGGGGACATTCGCCGGCTACGCGCCGGTTCAGGAGTACCTCTTCAGCCTGAAGGCGGGGGGGATGAAATTCGGCGTCGACCGGATGCGGCTGCTCGTGGAGGCGCTCGGCCACCCCGAGCGGCGTTATCCCGTCGTCCATGTGGCCGGCACGAACGGCAAGGGTTCGGTCGCGGCGATGCTGGACGCCATCCTGCACGCGGCCGGCTGGCGCACGGGCCTCTACACCTCGCCCCATCTCGTGAAGCTGGGCGAGCGCGTGCAGGTGAGCCGCCATCTGCTTCGCGAGGACGAGATTGTCGCCTACGTGAACGAGCTGCGGCCGGTGGCCGACGAGCTGGCGCGGGTCAATGCCGACGATCAGCCGAGTTTCTTCGAGTTCATGACGGCCATGGCCTTTCTGCAGTTCGCCCGGCGCCAGGTGGATCTGGCGGTGGTGGAGGTGGGTCTGGGCGGGCGGCTCGACGCGACCAACGTCGTGCAACCCGAGGTGACGGTCATCACGTCGATCGGACTCGACCACTGCGAGATGCTGGGCGACCAGCTGGAGCAGATTGCGGCCGAGAAGGCGGGCATCATCAAGCCCGGGCGGCCGTTGGTGCTCGGCCGCGTGCCCGCCGTCGCGGAGCGGGTGATCCGGGCGATCGCGGCGGAACGGGGCGCGCCGGTGCGGTCGGTGCGGGAGGAGTTCGGCGAGGAGATCGGAAATTATCCGTGCACGAATCTGGAGGGTGACTATCAGCGCTGGAACGCGGCCACGGCCACGCTGGCCGCCGGGCTGCTGCCGCCGCGCTGGCAGCTGACCGATGAGGCCGTGACCCAGGGTTTGTTGCGCACCAACTGGCCGGGCCGCTGGCAGCGCCTCCGGGTGGGGGGGCGCCGGCTGATTCTCGACGCCTCGCACAATCCCGAGGGGGCGCAGGTGCTCGACGCCAATCTCGCCAGGCTGGTGGAGGAAACCGGCCGCAAGCCGGCCATCATGACGGGCGTGCTCGGGGAATCCCGCGCCCGGCCGTTGCTCGAGGTGATCGCGCGGCATGCCCGGGAGATACATCTGGTGGTCCCGCACCAGGGCCGGGCCTGCGGCTACGACGCGCTGGAGCACTGCCTGCCCGCGGGGTTTCGCGGCCGGGTGGAGCACACGACCGTGGCCGATGTGTTCCCCGCGCCGGACCGTTGCACCATTGGCGGCCCGGAGGACACGGTCGTGATCACCGGCTCAATCTATCTGATCGGCGAGGTCTTCGAGCGGATCGAGCCCGGCCGCGGCGTCGGCGAGGGCCGGTTGCAGGATTTTTGAACCGGCGCCGGCAGGCGTAACCGGCTTATGCCTCGCGATGCGGCGCTTGGGCGCCGCGTGGACCGGGGCGTGTCTTCAAACTTGGATTGTCGTTCTGAACGAAGTGAAGATTCCAGGGGAATACCGTCAGAGCTCGCTGCAGAATCTTACTGGATCCTTCGCTGCGCTCAGGATGACAGTCGGCAAAGACGGGAGTTTGAAGACACGCTTTGGCGTGGGGCCGGCGTTCAGAGCCCAACCAGCCGAATGAGCTCCGCGGTCGGCGGCACGTCCTTGATGATCTGGTCGGGCAGGGGCCCGACGCCGAGATAGCGGAGGTTGGGCAGGGGCGCCGGCCAGGTGCGGCCCTCGTACGCGACCTCCAGCAGCGCCTTCATCATCGCGCCAACGTAGCGCCGGGCGTTGCGCGGCAGATCGTCGAACCGGCGCACCGCCGCGATGTCCTCCGGCCAGCCGGGGAGGCTCTGGTAGACCGGGCGGAGGGTCTTGCGCACGGCCTCGTTGCGGGGCACGTGGCGGTAGGTGCGTCCGTCGGGCGCCTGGTAGGCGGTGCAAAGGAGCAGCTCGCCGCGCCAGTCGCCGGCGTGCGTGAGCGCGTCGAGCTTGTTGATCATCAGGTCGTGAAAGCCGCCGTAGCGCAGGGCGTCGCCCTTCTCCACGGCGTCGTACCAGCCGACCATGCGCTGGCGTCCGGTCGAGGTGCCGTACTCCAGCTGCTTCAACCGGCCGCACAACGGATGAGCGTCGTCCATTTCCGTCAGGAACGTGTGCGTGCCGACCTTGGTGTCGTAGGCCTTCGCCACCCCGAAGACATGGAGGCGCTGCAGCGGGACGCCGGCCGACTGGAAGAACTCCGGCGCAAAGGTGTGCGACGCCGTGACGTTGGGCGAGAAGCCCTGGCGTTTGTCGAGCCAGTAGGACTGGCCGAACTCGCCGATCACGGTGCGGCCGGCGTCGAGCTCGCGCAGGATCAGCTCGCGCACCTCGCCGATCTGGCGGGTGAGCGCGGTACCGGCGCTCCAGTAGGCCGCGGCCAGCCGTTCGAGATCAAGCGTGAAGGGTTCGCGCCCGAGAAAGCGGGTGAAGTCAAACTCGTCGGCGGGAAAGACGCCGAGCTCGATGCTCTCGCGGTTGGACCGCTGCTCGGCCTCGGTGAGCTTCTGGAAAAACCCGAGCCAGGTGGCTTCGCTCACGCGGCAGACGTGGCGGATCGTGTGCAGGGCGCGGTCCGCGCGCTGGGCCAGCTTGCGGGCGAAATAGTTCGGGCCGGCCTGGAAGTCGGAAAAGCAAATCTGCCACTGCGCCACCTCGTCGGCGTAGGCCGGCGTGATGCCGCGGCCGGTCGAGCCGCGCGGCTCCTCCTGCAGCACGTGGGTGCGGTAATCCTCCCAGGCGAGGTCGAGCAGGCGGTGGGTGAGGTCCGAGACCAGCGTGCGCTCGTCGATGAGCAGGCGGTCGAGCACCGTGTAGCCCTTCTTCTCGAGCGGGCGGACCTCCCACCAGATCTTGCGCGGGTCGGCGACCACGCCGCTGCCGATGCAGAGGTGGGGAATCGTCGACACGGCGACGCCGGACGGCAGCAGGTTGAACTTGAGGCCGGCGGCGGTGTGGCCCGAGTTGGCCCCGCCGTTGACCTTGAGGACCACCGACACGGGCGCGGGCGAAGCCCGCAACTCCTCGGCGACCTCCGGGATGAGGCGGCCCTTGCCCTCGTCACCGAAGCTGATGCCCGCGTCGGCGATGATCTGGCTGCGGAACGGTGTCAGGGACATGAAGCAAGCGGCAGCCGGAGATGTCCTACCCCCCTGTTGCCATGAAGGTAAAAGGGCAGGGGGGACAGCGGAGCAAGGAAAAACCGGAAAGCGGATGCCGGAAACCGGACCACCCGAGGCGTCGCGCCGCCTACGGATTGTCCTTGGTCGAGACGGCGATGACGTCGTGCGGCGCGGCTTCCTTCTGGCCGGCCGCGGTGACGTGCACGTAGCGAGCCCTGGCCCGGAGCTCGGGCAGGGTGCGGGCGCCGATGTAGCCCATGCCGGATTGCAGGCCGCCGATGAGTTCGGCGAGCACGTTGTCGACCGTGCCGGACACCTCCTTGAGGGCCTCGATGCCCTCGGCGGAGATCTTGCGGGTGGTGTCGTCGCGCTCGTGGCCGTAGCGGGCGGCCGAGCCGGCCTTCATCGCGGCCAGGCTGCCCATCCCGCGGTACTGTTTGTAGAGCTTGCCGTTGATCTCGAGAATCTCGCCCGGCGCCTCGCGGCAGCCGGCCAGCAGTCCGCCGCAGATGGCGGCGTCGGCCAGGCTGAGCGCCTTGACCAGATCGCCGGATTTGGCGATGCCGCCGTCGGCGATGATCCGCACCCCCCGCGCGGCGGCGCCGCGGCTGCAGACATAAAGGGCCGTCAGCTGCGGAATGCCCACGCCGGCGACGAGGCGCGTGGTGCAGATCGAGCCGGGGCCCTGGCCGACCTTGATGACGTTGGCGCCGCGGCCGGCCAGGTATTCCACCCCGGCGGCACTGGTAACGTTGCCGGCGATGATCGTCAGGGCGGGAAATGCGTCGCGGATCATCTTCACAATCTCACCCACGCCGGCGCTGTGACCGTGGGCGGTGGAGACCGCCACGGTGTCGACCGCCTCGTCGAGGAGGGCGCCCACGTGCTCGACAATCCGCTTGCGGTCGAGTTCACCGGAGGCTTTGCGCACCGGGGCGATGGCGGCGCCCGCCACGAGGCGAAAGTGCGCATCGCGGCTCGCTTTGCGGTGCGACTTGGTCTCCCCGATGATGCGTTCGACGTCGGTGCTGGTGACGAGGCCGCGCAGGTGGTTGGCGTCGTCGACCACGAGCATTTTGTTGATGCCGATGTTCTCGCTGAAAAACCCGTCGGCGTACTTGATGGGGTCGTTCCCGAGGTCGCGCTCCCGGACGGTGGTCAGTTTCACCCGCGGCGTCATCGCCTCGGTCACCTTTTTCGCGCGATAACGCTCCTTGACGATGCTGCCCGGAAGCAGGCCGACGAGGCGGCCCTGCGCGTCGACCACCGGGAAGGTCTGAAAGCCGAAACGCCGCTGCTCGATCATGGCGAGGACATCGCCAATCGAAAAATCCGGCGGGACCGTGATGGGGTCCTGAATCAGGCCGTGGATGTGGCGTTTCACGCGCGCGACCTCCTTCACCTGGTCCACGGCCGGCATGTTGCAGTGGATGAGGCCCAGGCCGCCGTTGAGCGCCATGGCGATGGCCATGCGCGACTCGGTGA
>CAZAFS010000055.1:10333-13708 GCA_964484165.1 uncultured Opitutaceae bacterium
ATGAGGCCCAGGCCGCCGTTGAGCGCCATGGCGATGGCCATGCGCGACTCGGTGACAGTGTCCATGTCCGACGAAATGATCGGCATCTGCAGGCGCAGCGTCTCGGAAAGCTGCGTGGTCAGGTCGGCCTCGCGGGGCAGGATCTCCGAATAGTGCGTCGCCAGGGAGACGTCGTCGAACGTCAACGCCGTGGGCAGGCTGGCCCGAAAGAATTCGTCGGCGGCCAGGTAGTGTCGGGTGTCGGTCGGGTTGGCAATCGTGACGCGCTTAGTCATGGTTGCCATGGACCTCATAATGCCGTGGCGGAAAACCGCAACGCCTTTTTGCTGGTTCAGGGCGGCGTGCACGAGCAGTTGCCTGCGGCCGGCCGGCCGCTACACCTTGAGGCCGTGACCCATCGTTTGACCTGTCGCCGGTATCGCCTGCCGTTCCTCCGCGTCGTGCGGACGGCGCACGGCCCGTGGCGCGAACGGGAGGGCCTGCTGGTGCGGACGGAGGATGAGGCGGGGCTGGCCGGCTACGGCGAGGTCGCCCCGATCCCGTCGTTTGGCACGGAGACGCTAGCCGAGGCCGAACGCGCGCTCGACGGCTTGGGCGGCAGGGTGGACGCGGCGGCCGTCGCCGGCATGGGCGAGCGTCTGGGCTGTGTGCGGTTCGCCCTGGCCGCGGCGCTCGAAGCGGACTCGGCCGGGCCGCCGGCGGCGGAGCGCCTGCCCGTGGCCGCGCTGCTGCCGGCCGGCCGGGCGGCGTTTGCCGCGGCGGACGAGGCGCGGGACCGGGGCCATGTGGCGTTCAAGTGGAAGGTGGGCGTGCTCGCCGCTGCCGATGAGCTGGCGATGCTCGACGATCTGCTGGCGCGGTTGCCGGCCGGCGCGCAGTTGCGGCTCGACGCCAACGGCGCGTGGACGACCCGCCAGGCGGCGAAGTGGCTGGAGCGGTGCGTCGAGCGGCCGATCGAGTTCGTGGAGCAGCCGTGCTTGGCCGAAGCTGCGCCGGGCACAGCCGGGCGGCGCCGGTCCGAGGACATCTTGCTCGGGTTGGCCCATGATTATCCCACCACCCTGGCGCTGGACGAATCGGTGACGGGTCTGGCCAGCCTGCGGGCGTGGCTGGAACGGGGCTGGCCCGGGGTGGTGGTGGTGAAACCGGCGCTGGCCGGTCCGCCGGCGGCGATACTCGCGCTGCTCAGCGCGCACCGGGCCGACGCGGTGTTTTCCTCGGCGTTTGAAACCGCGGTGGGACGGCGCGCCGCCCTGCGCATGGCCTTTTTCTTCAAGGGACGACAGCCGCCACGGGCGCTGGGCTTCGGTGTGATTCCCCTCTTCAAGGATGCCCGTTTCGAGGGTCTTCCGGCCGCGCCGTTTGTGTCGGGGGAAGACATCAATCGCATGAACCTGGAGGCGGCATGGAACGCGTTGAGCTAGCCCGGCAGCTGGGCGGAACATCCCGCGCCATCGGGACCCGTGCCGTCGTGGTGGAGGAGCGGGATCCCGCGCGGTTCATGGCGAGATTCAGCGAGGCGGTGGCTGCGGGCGGCATGGTGTTTGTTGCGGATCCGGCCTGGGGCGCGGCGGAACAGGAGCAGTTCGCGGCCGTGACCATCGCGAAACGCCCGGCACGCGCTGCTGAGGCACCAGCCGACACCGGCTGGCTGTGCCTGCCGACGGGCGGCTCGAGCGGCCGGCTGCGGCTGGCGCGGCACGACCAGCAGACGCTCTCCGCCGCGGTGCGCGGCTGCAGCCAGCATTTCCGGACCAAACGGATCAACGCCGTCGGCGTCCTCCCGCTGCATCACGTCAGCGGCCTGATGGCCTGGCTGCGGTGCGCGCTCACCGGCGGACGTTACGTGCCGTGGAATTGGCCGGACCTGGAAGCCGGCCGATGGCCGGAGGCGGCGCGCGGCGACTGGTTTCTGTCGCTCGTGCCCACCCAGTTGCAGCGCCTGCTGGAACAGCGCGGGGTCGCCGAGCGCCTGCGGCGGTTCCGGGCGGTCCTGCTCGGTAGCGGGCCGGCATGGCCGGAGCTGCTGGCGCGCGCGGCGGACATGCGGCTGCCCCTGGCGCCGGGCTACGGCATGACCGAGACCGCCGCGATGATCACGGCCTTGCGGCCGGAGGAGTTTCTGGCCGGGCGCCGCGGCTGCGGTTCCACGCTGCCGCACGGACGGGTGACGGTGGCGGCGGAGGGCGTCATTGAGATTGCGGGGGAATCGCTGTTTCGCGGATATTACCCGGACTGGCGCGCGGCGGGTCCGTGGGCGACGGATGACCTGGGGCGGTTCGATGAGCACGGCGGCCTGCACTGGCTGGGCCGGCGCGACGCCACGATCATCACGGGCGGCGAAAAGGTCGAGCCGGGCGAGGTCGAAGCGGTATTGCGCGCCACCGGTCAGTTTTCGGATGTGGCCGTCGTCGGCCTGCCGGACGTGGAGTGGGGGGAATGCGTCACGGCGGTTTATCCCACCGGGAGAAAGCCGCCGGACATGGAGGCGGTCGCCCGGTTCCTGGCCGGCCGGCTGGCGCCCCACAAGCGGCCCAAGCACTACCTGCGACTCGCCCACTGGCCGCGCAATGACCAGGGGAAGCTGAGCCGGCGGGAGCTGCTGGCTTTGGCGCTGGAGATAACCGGCGGGATCAGGCGGAATGACCCTTGATCCAGGCGGCGAGCGGGGCGGGCAGGGCGTGGCGCTGGCGGGTCCCGGAGGTGATGCACACGTGCTCCGTGCGCACTCGCGCGGCCAGTTTGTCGGGGCGGCCGAGGCGGTGCAGTTCGTAGTCGATGGCGAAGCTGCTGTCGTCGAGACGGACGGAAATGAGGGTCACGCGGACCTTGTCGCCGCAGGCGAGAGGCCGGAGGTACTCGGCCCGGCTTTGCGCAATCGGCACCACCACCGCATGCTCGCTGAAGAAGGACTTCAATTCCAGGCCGGCGGCGGCCAGCGATTCCTCGTAGGCTTCATGGCAGACGGCGAGATAGTTGGGGAAAAACACCACGCCGGCGGCATCGGTGTCGCTGAAATGGATGGTGCGGTGGTAGACGAAAGCCATGGTCCCATGGCATACACAGAACCGGGCGAAAGGGAAGCGGTCCGCGCGGTGTGTCTTGAGCTTTGGCGCGGTCTGAATGTACTGCACGGGGACGAAATTGCCGCATGACCAAACGCGAAATAGCCGCGGTGCTGGACGAGATCAGCGTGCTGCTGGAACTGAAGGGGGAGAATCCCTTCAAGGTGCGGGCCTACCACGCGGGGGCGCGGGCGCTGGAGACACTGGAGGAGGACCTGGCGGCGGTCGTGACCTCGGGCCGGCTCGAGACCATCAAGGGCATCGGCGAGGCGCTGGCCCGGAAGATCACGGAGCTGCACACGACGGGCCG
>CAZAFS010000056.1:0-13530 GCA_964484165.1 uncultured Opitutaceae bacterium
TGGGTCGGCCCCGCCTGCGTCGTGTGCGCGTGCACCTGGTCCATGATCTTCCGGGCTTCGGTCGGGTTGATCCCGTGGGTGATCCGCAGGCCGAAACGGCGGGCCAGGTACTCCTCAAACGTGATCCATTTCCCCTCGTGCTGGATGGTCTTGGACCACGCGCACATGGTGACAAAGGACTGCAGTCGAGCGATGCGCCACAGCAGAAAGCCAACGCCGGCGGTCAGGAACAACTGCACCCCCACGATGCCGGCCGTGATGGCGTTGTTGCGCGCGAACTGTCGCGATAACAGCGTCAGGCGCGCGGTCAGCAGCCGGTCTTCCTCCAGATTCGTGCCGGCCACGACCTGCCGGATGCCATCCATTTTGACCCGGCCGGCTCCCGAATTGACCAGCGCAAGCGCCTCCTCGTGCCGGCCGCTCTCCTCCAAGGCAATGCACTGCCGGATATGATTAAGCCAGTCGTCGACCAAGGCCTGCAATCGCGCCAGGTTCTCCCGCTGGACCGGTTTCGCCGCGACCAGGGTCCGGAGTTCGGCGATCTTGCCGGCAATTGTTGGCATGGCGGCATCATAAGGCTCAAGGAACGATCTTTGGCGTGTCAGCAGAAATCCCCGCTCGCCGGTTTCGATGGCCTCGAGATCAACCAGCAGGTTCTGCAGCCTATCGCGCACATCATAGGTGTGGGTCACCCGCTCGGCGGTGTTGCCGGTCTCGACCAGCGCGTCGTAGGACACCCAGGCGCTGACCCCGATCAGGAGCAACGGAATGCCCAGGCAGACGGCGATCAACCATCTTAGGCCGGCGGAGATCATGGTCTTCTAATGGCGAGACGAAGTTGGGGTGGACCTGCGATCAAGATCATAAACGCAGTGGGTCGGCTGACGAGCCCGGAATGCGCCGCCGCGCTCACGCCGCCCGCCGACCGGCGCGGTATCCGTACAGGCCGTAGAACGCGATGTAGACGAAGGCGACGATGGGCACGGCCAGCGAGGCCTGGATGCCGAAGTGATCGGCCACCGCGCCCTGAATGGGGGGCAGCACGGCGCCGCCAAGAATCGCCATGACCAGCAGCGACGACGCCTGGCTCTTCAACGCGCCCAGACCGTCGATCGCCAGGGAGAAGATGTTCGACCACATCACGGAGCAGAACAGTCCGACCGCGACGACCGCCCATTTGGCGGTTTCCCCCCCGGCGCCGATGCCGACGGCGAGCAGGACGACGATCACGCCGCTGAACAGCGCCAGCATCCGCTGCGGACTCGATCCGCCCAGGAAGAACGCGGCAAGCAGCAGGCCGAGAAACGCGCCGTAATGCGCGACCGTGGCGGCGTCCGCGACGGTCGCGACCACCGCGAAGGCCGCGACCGGGACCAGCACCACCAGCGTCCGCTTCAGGATCGGTCGCAGGTCGCTCAGCGCGAAGGCGCCCATGAACCGCCCGATCATCAGCCCGCCCCAGTAGTACGACAGGTAGCGGCTGGCCGCCTCGTGGGAGAGGCCGCCGAGCCGCGGCGCACCGAGGTAGTTGATGAGCGAACTCCCCACGGTGACCTCGCCGCCGACGTACATGAAGATCGCGAAGACCCCGAGCACGGTGTGGGCGTACCGCAGCGGGCTGTCGTCGCGGCGGATCGCGTCGCGGTTGGTGAAAGCCGGCAGGTGGGCCGACCGGAAGGCCACGGCCAGCAGCGCGAACACCGCCGCGAAGCACAGGTACGGGACCTTGACCGCGTCGGCCCCGTGCGCACCCGCCGTGGTGAAGACGCGGAAGATCAGCCAGCCGCCGATGAGCGGGCCGATGGTCGTGCCGAAGGAGTTGAACGCCTGGGAGAGATTGAGCCGGCTGGACGCCGTCCGCTCGGGGCCGAGGATCGTGACGTAGGGATTGGCCGCGATCTGCAGCATGGCGAACCCGAGGCCCACGATGAAGAGCGCGAGCAGAAAGAACGGATAGGAACCCAGGACCGCGGCGGGATAGAACAACGCGCTGCCCGCGGCCGCCACGATCAACCCGATGATCACGCCGTTCTTGTATCCGATCCGGTTGATCGGGTCGCCCGACGCCAGGGCCACGCCGTAGTAGACGAGCGAGCCGACCGCATAGGCGCCGAAAAAGGCGAACTGCACCAGCATCGCCTGAAAGTAATTCAGCGTAAACGCGTCCTTGAACCGCGGGATCAGGATGTCGTTCCACACCGTCATGAACCCCCACATGAAGAACAGCACGGTCATGACCGCGAACGGGCCGCGATACGTGGTGGTCCCGGCCGCCGGAGCGTCGCGGGCGGGGACGGAGGAGGGATGCTCGGGGGCCATGGGAAACCGGGGTAAAATCATCCCGCGACACCGCGTCGGCAGGGCGCTGTTATCTGTCTGATCCCGTGCAAAAGAAAAAGCCAAATCCGCGGGTGCGCCGCCGCGCCCCCGCCGCCGCCGCGAGGACTCGTGAAGCCACGGCGGATCCGGGACCGTTCGTCGCGCAATGCGCTTGTCTGGAGGAGCGCTCCTTTGGTTTACTCCTTCCGCGCCATCGTACCCCAATGAAAACCCCGCTGCTGCGCCTTTTCCTCGTGCTGCCTGGCCTTGCGATTCCGGCTTTCACCGCCACGGCGCCGAAGGAGCTGATCCCCCTCAACGCCGGCTGGGAGTTTCGCCAGCGACTGCCCGCCGACGGTGCGACCCCGGCGGCCTGGCGCCCCGCCCAGGTGCCGGGCGATGTGCACCTCGACCTGCTGCGCAACCAGCTCATTCCGGATCCGTTTTATCGCGACAACGAGGCCAAGCTCCAATGGATCGAGAATGCTGATTGGGAGTACCGCCAGACCCTGCCGGTGTCCGCCGAACTGCTGCAACACGGTCACGTCGAGCTGGTCTTCGATGGCCTGGACGCCTTCTGCGAGGTGTCGCTGAACGGCCAGCCGGTGCTCACGGCCAACAATATGTTCCGGACCTGGCGCGTCGACGCCAAGCCGTTCCTCCACCCCGGCGACAACACCCTGCTCGTCGTCTTCCCCTCGCCCATCAAGGCGGCGGAAAAAATCGCGGAGGGCGATCACTGGCGGGTCCCCATCGGCATCGCCGACAAAACCTACGTGCGCAAGGCGGCCTACGAATACGGTTGGGACTGGGGACCGCGCTTCGTCACCAGCGGCATCTGGCGGCCGGCCTGGCTGGACGTCTGGGATGGCGCCCGCATTTCCGGCCTGCACGTCCGCCAGCGCGACGTGTCCGCCGCGGTGGCGCACGTCGACGTCGAAGTTGAGGTTCTCGCCTCGGCCGACATGGCGGCCGACGTGAACGTCATGTACGGGCTCGCCCGGTACGACGAGCCGGCGGAAAAAGGCGCATCGGTGGCGCGCCGCGTCGCGCTGCACGCCGGTCTCAACCACATCGACCTGCCCGTGGAGATCCTCCACCCCGCCCTGTGGTGGCCCGCCGGTGCCGGCGCCCAGCCGCTGTATGGTTTTTCGGCCCGGCTCCAGTCGGGGACCGAGGTGGTGGACGTTTGCCATGTCCGAACGGGACTGCGCTCGGTGGAGCTGCGGCGCCAACCCGACGCCTGGGGACGCTCGTTCGAGTTCGTCATCAACGGCGTCCCGATCTTCGCCAAGGGCGCCGACGTGATCCCGTTCGACAGCTTTCCGAATCGCGTCACCGCCCGCGAGTACCGGCGTGTGCTCGAGTCCGCCCGGGACGCCAACATGAACATGATCCGCCATTGGGGCGGCGGCTACTATGAGACCGACGAGTTCTACGACCTGTGCGACGAACTCGGCATCATGGTCTGGCAGGACTGCATGTTCGGGAACGACTGGCAGCCGGGCGCCTACGATTTCAAGCTCAACGTCGCGCAGGAGATCGAGGACCAGGTGACGCGCCTGCGCGACCATCCGAGCATCGTGCTGTGGTGCGGCAACAACGAGACCGAGTCCGCCTTCACCTGGGCCGTGCACTCGCGCTCGATCACCCCCGAGGCCCAGATCCAGATGTGGAAGGACTATCTGACGCTTTTCTACGGCGTCGTTGGGCAGACCGTGCGCCGGCTGGACCCGGAGCGGCCCTTCTGGTCCAGCTCGTCGACCACGGATTTCGACAGCAATGCCGAGGATCCATCCTCCGCCTACAAAACCGGAGACTTTCACGATTGGAGCGTGTGGCACGGCCGCGTGCCGTTCAGCGACTATGAGAAACACCTCAATCGGTTTGTGTCCGAATACGGTTTCCAGTCCTTCCCGGAGATGCGCACGGTCGAGGCGTTCACGGCGCCGGAGGACCGGACCGGCATTCTCACGCCGGTGATGCTCGCCCACCAGAAGAACCAGCAGGGCAACTCCATCATCCACGATTACCTCCTGAAAGATTATCAGGAGCCGAAGGATTTTCCCTCGTTCCTCTACGTCAGCCAGGTCCTGCAGGCGGAGGGGATCAAGGTCGGCGCCGAGCATCTGCGGCGGCACCGTCCGGAGGTCATGGGCTCGCTCTTCTGGCAGCTGAACGACTGCTGGCCGGTGGCCTCGTGGTCGAGCATCGACTATTACGGGCGCTGGAAGGCGCTGCAGTTTTACGCGCGGCGGTTCTACGCGCCGGTATTGGTGTCGCCGCACGTCGAGGACGGCGCGCTTGCCGTGTACCTCGTGTCCGACCGGCTCGCGCCGGTGGCCGGATCGCTGCGGGTGCGGGTGATGAGCCTCGACGGCGCCACGCTGGATGACACGACGCGCGCCGTGCAGATCCCGGCCGGATCGAGCCAAGTCTATCTGCGGACGCCGCTGTCGGAACTGACCGCCAAGGGCATTGATTTCTCGAAGGTCTTTGTCGCGGCGGATCTCACCGCGGACGGCCGGTCGTTGTCGTCCAATCTCGTCTACCTCGTGCCGACCCGCGAGATCCACCTGCCGGCCGCGCCGGTCACCGCCGAACTCGCGCCGGCGGCGGGCGGCGCCACGCTGCGCCTGGGCGCGAGGGTGCTGGCGCGCAGCGTGCACGTCACGTTTGGCCACCTCGACGCCAAGCTGTCCGATGACTACTTCGACCTGATTCCGAATCAGCCGGTGGAAATCGCGGTCACCAGCCCGGCGGCCTTGGAGGACTTGCGCCGGGAGCTGAAGGTCCAGTCTCTGGTCGACGCGTTCTAGGGCTCCCGGCGCCGGCTCAATCGAGCCCGAGCACGAAGCCCTCGCGCCACGTCGGATACTGCGGCGTCCAGCCAAGGACCCGCCGCGCGTGCGCGTTGGAGGCGCCGCGCTCGTGCGGTTCGGCGTCATTGGCGACCTGCGGGAGCGGCGTGCTGAGCGCCTCGGCCAGGGCGGCGAGCCAGACGGCCAGTGGCGCCGGTTCGTCGTCGACGATGTTCACGGGGCCGGCCGGCCATTGCAGCGCCAGCAGGGCCGCCTCCGCCGCGTCGTCCACGTGCACGAACGAGGCGACCCCCCGACTGACTTTCAATTCGCCCCGGTACAGCTGCTGCTCGGCCCACCCGCCGCGGGCATACCACGTGCCGGGACCGTAGAGAAAGCCGTACCGCAGGATCACGCCGACGGGCATCTCCTCCACGGCGCGTTCGAGGGCGGCCACGCCCTCAACCATGCGCCCGCGTGGCGCCGGGGCCCGCAGATCGAACGGCTCGTCCTCCCGCGCCGGTCCCGCGCCCGGGGCGTAGGCGGACGCGAGACTCTGCGCAATCATCTGCCGCACGCCGGCGGCCCGGGCGGCGTCCACCAGGTTGCGCGTGCCTTCGATGCGCAGCCGGTTGTTGGCCTGAAAATCCCGGGCGGCCAGATCCGTGAGCTGGTGCACGACCACGTCGGGGCGCTCGCGCTCCAACGCCAACGCCAGCCCCTCCCGATCAAAGGCGTCGAGCACGATCGCCCGCACACCGAGCGCCTGCAGCTGGCCGGCCTTGACGGACGACCGCGTCATGGCCGTGACCGCATGCCCCGCGGACATCAACCGCGGCAGCAACCGGCGGCCAACCGCACCAGTGGCTCCAGCAAGAAAGACCTTCACCTTGAAGCTCCTGAGACTTTGGTTCGAGGCCCGGCCGATGACGGCTGGACCCTTCAAACTCAGCAATACATTCATTATCATGCAATTCTCAAGCCATAACCCAGGAAAACCGCCTCTCGAAAGCTGACGCGCCGGAACTGCCAATGCCGGCGCCAAGGCGAAAACCCATCATGGGGGCCGGCCGAATTTGTCGGGAATTGTACTTTGAACCGGCCCGGCCGAGCGGCTAGCTTCTGTTCCGCCCAACCGAAGCGTTCCGGGCAAGGGTTTCCGCCTTCCCCGGCGTATTATCTGGCATGAACGATCACGATCCCAACCTCACCCGCGTACTGAAAAGCTGGGAGCACGAGCCCCGGCCGGCGCCCCGTTTCAACGCCGAGGTATGGACGCGCATCGAGGCGGCCCGCGAGGCCCCCTGGACCGCGGCCGCCATCATCGCCCGCAGCCTGGGCCTTCCAGCCCAATATTTCCGGTGGGCGCTGCCGTTGGGCGCAAGCATCGTCCTGGCCCTGGCGGCGACGCTCGGCGCCGGCGTCGGCATATTGCAGACCTCGCGCCAGCAGACCGATCGCATGGCGGCCGCCTATGTTCAGACGATCGACCCCTTGCAGATGTCCGCCACCCGCCAGCCCTGATGCGCCGCCTCGTCACTTTCATCGCGCTCGTCGTCGCCGTGGCCGCCACCGCGTACGGCCTCACCCGCTACTACAGCGCGAACCGGCGGCCGGCGGATCAATGGACTTGGCTGCGGCGTGAGTTCCAACTCGACGGCGCGCAGCTGGCGCACATCCAGGCGCTCCACGAGGCCTACCAGCCCGTGTGCGCCGATCACTGCAGCCGCATCATGGCGGCGAGCGCCCGCCTGGCGGCGCTGGAGCAGGCCGGCCGGAAGGACACGCCCGAATACCTGGCCACGCTCGGCGACTGGAAGACCATCAAGCGCGAATGCAATGCCGCCACCTTCAAGCACCTTCAGGCGGTGGCCGCGGTCATGAGCCCCGCCCAGGGGCGCCGCTACCTCGACATGATGGTGCCCCGCATCGTCCGCGCCGATCACATCGGACCGCTGGGCATCCGGTGACCGCCGGCCGATATTCCGCCGCTCCGCTCTGAACCCGCCCGCCGCCGGCGCATGACGACCGATTCCGACGAAATCCTCATGGGCGCGCTCGCCGCGGGCGAGGACGCCGCGCTCAATCCGCTGATGGACCGCTGGCAGGCCCCGCTGCGCCGCTTCCTCTACCGTTACACGCAAAACGAGCACGACGCGCTCGACCTCGCGCAGGAGACCTTTGTGCGCGTCTACCAGCACCGCGCGCGCTTTCGCGCCGGGGCCCGTTTCTCGACGTGGATGTTCCAGATCGCGCTCAATCTCGCCCGGTCCCGCGGCCGCTGGCTCAAGCGTCACCCGACCGACCCGCTGGAAAGCGGGTCGGAAACTCCAAATTCCAAGGTCCAAATCTCAAAGGAGGCGAACCCCGCCGACCAAGCGGTGACCGTGGAACGGGCCGCGGCGGTTCGCCGCGCCGTCGCCGACCTGCCGCCGGATCTGCGGGAGGCGGTGCTCCTCTTCGAGTACGACGACAAGTCGCACGCCGAGATCGCGGCGATCGTGCGGGCTACGCCCAAAGCGGTCGAGACCCGGCTGTACCGCGCCCGGCAACAGTTGCGAAAAGCGCTGACGCGTTATCTTGTTTGAACAACCAAGCCGCAAAGGCGCCAAGCGTTGTGTCCTGACGGAGAATCTTGGTGTCTTGGCGTCTTGGTTGTTCAATCATCATGTCTCTTATCTCCCTCAATCCCGCGACGGGCCGGGTCATCCGCCGTTACCACGCATTGTCCGCAAAGGCCGCGGCCGCCGCCGTCGTCCGGAGCCGCGCCGCCTTCCAGGACTGGCGCCGCCTGTCCTTCGCCGCCCGCGCCAGGCATCTGCGCGCCGTGGCGGCGGTCCTGCGGCGCCGACGCGATTTCCACGCCCGCCTCATCACGGCCGAGATGGGCAAGCCGCTCGCCCAGGCGCGCGCCGAGGTCGAGAAATGTGCGCTGGTGTGCGATCACTACGCGCGGCATGCGGCGGCGCTGCTGGCCGAGGAGCGGCCGGCCGGCGCCCCGGCGGGCGCCTTTGTCGCGTACCAGCCGCTGGGCGTGATCCTGGCCGTGATGCCGTGGAACTTCCCCTATTGGCAGGTCTTCCGCGCTACGGCGCCCGCGCTCATGGCCGGCAACACCGTGCTGCTCAAGCCCGCCTCCAGCGTCTGCGGCTGCGCCAAGGCCATCGCGGCAGTGTTCCGCGAGGCGGCCGCGCCCGCCGGGATCTTCCAGACGCTGCTCGTGGGCTCGGACCGGGTGCCGGCCCTGATCCGCCACCCGGACGTGCGGGCGGTCACGCTGACCGGCAGCACGGAGGCGGGCCGGGAGGTGGCGGCGCTGGCCGGGGCCGCGCTGAAGAAATGTGTGCTCGAACTCGGCGGGAGCGACCCGTACGTGATCCTGGCCGACGCCGATCTCGATCTCGCGGCGCGCGTGTGCGCCCGGGCGCGCCTCGTCAACGGCGGGCAGAGCTGCATCGCCGCCAAACGTTTCATCGTGGTGCGCAAGGTGCGGGCCGCGTTCGAGCGCCGTCTCGTCGAGCGCATGGCGGCCGCCACGGTCGGCCCGCCGCTCGCGCCCGGCGTCGAAGTCGGCCCGATGGCGCGACCGGATTTGCGCGACGCGCTGCACCGGCAGGTGCGGCGCAGCCTGCGGCGCGGCGCGCGGCTCCTGCTCGGCGGCCGGCCGCTGCCCGGACCCGGCTGGTTCTACCCTCCGACGGTGCTGACCGACGTGCGGCCCGGGATGCCGGCCTACGATGAAGAGCTGTTTGGGCCGGTTGCCGCCGTGACCGTGGTGGCCGACGAAGCCGCGGCGCTGGCCGCCGCCAACGATACGCCCTTCGGCCTCGGCGCCGCCGTCTTCACGCGCGACTGGCGCCGCGGCCGCCGCCTGGCCGTGGAGGAACTCGACGCCGGGCTCGCGTTCGTGAACGCCTCGGTCCGCTCCGACCCGTCACTGCCCTTCGGCGGCATCAAACAGTCGGGTTATGGCCGGGAACTCGGACCCTTTGGCCTCCGCGAGTTTGTGAACATCAAGACCGTCATGGTGGCCTGAATCGGCAGCGCCGAAGCCGGGCGGCAAAGCGCGCAAGCGGTTGACAAGGTTACACCTGGGTGACGGGCCACTTCGTTCTGGTTTTGCATCAGACGGGTGGTACGCTCATGCGCCTTCCCGTTTTCCCGGAACCCCTCTGCATGCCCAAGCGCACTACCAGATCCAAAGCGGTTGCGGCGGCTCCCTCCGCCGTCGAGGACGCGCCGATGACTGACTCGGCGCCGCCGCGGCCGGGGCGGGCGGCTTATTTCAACCGCGAACTCTCCTGGCTCGCCTTCAACCGCCGCGTGCTGGAACAGGCGCGCAACGCCGGCAATCCGCTGCTCGAGCGGGTGAAGTTCCTCGCCATCTTCAGCTCCAACCTCGACGAGTTCTTCGAGATCCGCGTCGCCGGCCTCATCCAGCAGGTGGACAGCGGCGTCACGGAGGCGAGCTTGGACGGCCTGGGCCCGCGCGAACAGCTGCGGCGCATTCACTCGGTCGTGGCGTCGCTGGTCGAGGACCAGCATGCGTGCTGGCATGAACAGCTGGTGCCGGCGCTGGCGGCGGAGAGCATTCACGTCAAGACCGCCGACCAGCTCACCCCGTCCGAACTCAACTGGGCGAAGACTTATTTCCGCGAGCAGGTTTATCCGGTGTTGACGCCGCTGGCGGTCGACCAGGCGCATCCCTTCCCGCAGCTGGGCAACAAGACGCTCAACGTCGTCGTGTCCCTCGACAATCCGGACATGCCGGACGTCGAGGGCCTCATGGCGATCCTGCCGGTGCCGCGCATCCTGCCGCGGCTGGTCAACATCGAGCCCTCGCCCCACGGGCCGCAGCGCTACATTTTCCTGAGCGAAATCATCAAGCTCTGCGCCAGCGAGCTGTTTCCCGGCTACCGGCTGGGCGGCGCGCACGCCTTCCGGGTCACGCGCAACAGCGACCTGTACATCGACGAGGAAGAGGCGGAGAACCTGCTCAAGAAGATCGAGGAGGAGCTGCGCAACCTCCGCCGCGGCGCGGCGGTGCGGCTGGAGATCGAGGAGGGCGTGGACGACCGGGCATTCACCTCGCTCTGCGACCACCTCGGCCTGTCGCACGAGTATGCCTTCCGCCTGCGCGGCCCGATCAACCTCATGCGGTTGATGAGCCTGTACGACCTGAGCGACCGGCCGGACCTGAAATACCCGGCGTTCACGCCGGCGCTGCCGGCCGCCCTGCAGCCGCCCGAGCGCATCTTCGCCGCCATCGCCGAGCAGGACATCCTGCTGCACCACCCGTACGAATCATTCACGCCGGTCGTCGATTTCGTGGAGCAGGCGGCGCGCGATCCGCAGGTGTTCGCCCTCAAGCAGACGCTCTACCGCACGAGCGGCGATTCGCCGATCGTCCGCGCCCTCATCGAGGCCTCGCGCAACGGCAAGCAGGTCACCGCGCTCGTCGAGCTCAAGGCCCGCTTCGACGAAGCCAACAACATCCAGTGGGCGCGCCAGCTGGAGGAGGCCGGCGTGCACGTGGTCTACGGCATGGTCGGCCTCAAGATCCACTGCAAGTGCAGCCTGGTGGTGCGGCGCGAAGGCCCGCACCTGCGGCACTACGTCCATCTCGGGACCGGCAACTACAACCCGCGGACCGCCCGCAGCTACACCGACCTCAGCTTCTTCACCTGCCGCGAGCACATCACCCGCGAGGTGGCCAACCTGTTCAACGCCCTCACCGGCTTCGGCCGCTCGCCCGAGTTCAACCACCTGCTGGTGGCGCCGTTCAACCTGCATGAGCGCACCCAGGAGCTGATCCAGCGCGAGGCCGACCACGCCCGCGCCGGCCGGTCCGCGCACATCGCCGCCAAGATGAACAATCTGGTCGACCGGACCACGATCGACAACCTCTACGCGGCGTCGCAGGCCGGGGTCCGCATCGACCTGATCGTGCGCGGGACCTGCTGTCTCGTGCCCGGCGTCAAGGGGCTCAGTGACAACATCCGGGTCCGCAGCATCGTCGGCCGCCACCTGGAGCACGCGCGGGTCTTCTACTTCGAGAATCAGGGCGGGGAGCCGCTGGTGCTGGCGGGCAGCGCCGACTGGATGTCCCGGAATTTCTTCCGCCGGGTCGAGGTGCTCTTTCCCCTGGAGGCGCCCGACCTAAGGCAGCGCCTGCTGCAAGATCTCCTGCCCCGGGAATTCCAGGACAACGAGCAGGCGCGCGAGCTGCACGCCAATGGCGCCTATCTGCCGGTCGCGCGCCGCGACAGCGAACCGTCGTTTTCCGCGCAGGTCTATTTCATCGCCGCCGCCCAGCCCCAACGTACCGGGGTCGCCTGAGCCGCCCGGACGCCGGCACGGCGCTCGCGGGCAGACCGCGCGCATTGCCGCCGGCCATATTGGGCTTTGACCCCGCCCGCCGCCGGTTATTGCATGGCGCTCCTTTCCTCCACCGCCTCACCCCGGCCAGCGCCGCGTCGGCGGACTCACATGCCCCGCGAAACCTTGAAGCTCCTGCACATCGGCCGCGATGCCGCCCGGCACGCGGAGATTCGCGCCCTGCTCGGCGGAGCCAGGGCCGACGAATACCAGGTCGACTGGGTGCAGACCTCCGCGGCCGCGCAACAACTCATCGGGCAACACCGCCACGACGCCTACCTGGTGGATTTTCAACTGGCACCGGACAGCGGGCTGGAACTGATCCGCGCGGCGCACCAGCGCGGCCTCGCCCGGGCTCCGATGATTCTGCTCGCCGGCGCCGGTGGCACTCCGCCCGACAGCGAAGCCCTGGCCGCCGGGGCCGACGACTACCTGGAGCCGGACGCCCTCAACCCCGCGATCCTCGACCGGTCGATCCGCTTTGCGGTCCAACGCCGCCGGATGCTGGAGACCCTGAGGGACAAGGAGACCCATCTGAACCTGGTGTTGAACACGGCCAATCTCGGCTTCTGGGACTGGAACCCGGCCGCGAACGAACTCCACGTGGCGCCCGAATTCAAGCGCATGCTGGGATACGCGGAGACTGAGCCGATCTTCGCCACCCGCGAACAGTGGCTCGACGCCGTGCACCCCGATGATCGTGCGTTGTTCGAACCGGCCGGCCGGCCATCCCCCGACGACGCCCAAGGCTCCGCCCGGGTGCTGTTCCGGATGCGGGACAAGGCCGGCGGCTTCCGCTGGATCCAGGGCCGGACCATTGTCGTGCGCGGCGACGACCGCCGCCCGCTGCGCCTGATCGGCACCGCCCTGGATGTGACCGAGCGCATCACCATCGAGCAGCAGTTGCGCGAGCAGGCCGCGCTGCTCGACAGCGCCAATGACATGATCGTCGTGCGCGACCTGACGCACCATTACCTCTACTGCAACAAAAACGCCGCCCGCCACCTCGGACTCACGATCGAGGAGCTGAAGCAGTGCTCGATCGAGGAAGCCATGGGCGAGGTCCCGCCCCAGTTTGCCGATGCCTTCCGCGACGTCCTGCAAAACGGCGAGTGGCACGGCGAGCTCACCTACCGGCGGCGCGACGGCAAGCCGTTCACCGTGGAATCCCGCTGGTCGCTCCTGCGCGACGATGCCGGCCGGCCCAAGGCCGTGCTCGCGATCAACACGGACATCACGGAGAAGAAAAGCCTCGAGGCGCAATACCTGCGGGCCCAGCGCATGGAAAGCATCGGCATGCTCGCCGGGGGCATCGCGCACGATCTGAACAACGTGCTCGCGCCCATCGTCATGGCCACCCAGCTGCTCCGGCTGCGCCATCCCGACGCCCACAGCCAGAAGCTGCTGAGCACCGTCGAGGCGAGCGCCCAGCGCGGCGCCGACCTCGTGCGGCAGGTGCTCACGTTCGCCCGCGGCCTCGAGGGACAGCAGGTCCTGGTGCATCCCAAGGCGCTGGTGCGCGACATCGAGAAGCTCATCAAGGAGACCTTCGACAAATCAATCGAGGTGACCAGCCGCATCGATTCCGACCTCTGGCCGGTGCCCGGCGACCCCACGCAACTGCACCAGGTGCTCATGAACCTGTGCGTCAATGCCCGCGACGCCATGCCGCGCGGCGGCCGGCTCACGCTCGCCGCCAGCAACGCGCACATCGACGCGCAGTACGCCGCCATGACTCCGGATCTCCGCCCCGGGATGTTCGTCATCCTCGAGGTGCAGGACACCGGCACGGGCATTCCGCCGGAGGTCCAACCCCGCATTTTCGAGCCGTTCTTCACCACGAAGCGACCCGGCAAGGGCACCGGTCTCGGCCTCTCCACCGCGCTGACGATCGCCAAGAACCACGCGGGATTCATCACGTTCTCCTCGACGGCCGGCCAGGGCACGACCTTCAAGATCTACCTGCCGGCCTCCACGGAAACCGCCGTCACCCGCCCCGCCGCGGCGGGCGGCCCGGTGCCCCGCGGCAACG
>CAZAFS010000057.1:0-5647 GCA_964484165.1 uncultured Opitutaceae bacterium
CGGCGGCGCACGTGGCCCGGCGCCGCGCCATCCTCGAGGACGTGCGCAAGCGCTTCAAGACCACCACCAGCTGGTTCGCCGCCACCGTCCGGTACATCTCGCAGGGCCACGTGCTCGACCAGACCTGGGAGGCGATCGGCCGGCGCTGCCTCGAGTGCGGCGGCTGCACCTACGTCTGCCCGGCCTGCACCTGCTTCACCGTCAGCGACCGCCCGGTGGGGCCGGACGAAATCGAGCGCGTCCGGATCTGGGACGCCTGCGCCCTCAGCGGCTTCACCCGCATGGCCGGCGGCTTCAATCCGCGCCGCGCGGTGCACGACCGGCGCAACCGCCGGTTCTTCCGCAAGCTGGCCCATTACTTCATTCAGCGGGAACTCTCGATGGCGTGCGTCGGCTGCGGCCGCTGCGCCGCCGTCTGCCACGGCGACATCGGCATGCCGAACGTGGTCGAGATGATCCGCCGCGCGCCGCTGGAGGCCCCACCCCATGAACCCGCCCGGAGTTGACAACATCTACCTGCCGCAGACCGCGGTCCTCGACCGGGTGGTGTCCGAAATCCCGGAGGTGAAGACGTTCTACTGGCGGTTCGCCGATCCGGCCGCGCAGTCGGCGTTCAAACGCTTCCGGCCGGGCCAGTTCGCGCAGGTGTCGTTGTGGGGCGCGGGCGAATTCCCCGCCTCGCTGCCCCCCAGCCCGACCGAGGACGAGACCTTCTTCACCATCCGCCAGGTCGGCAGCTGCACGGCCGCGCTGCACCAGCTCAAGCCCGGCGACCAGTTCGCCGTGCGCGGACCGTACGGCAACGGCTTCCCGATGGAGGAGTACTACGGGCGGAATCTTGTCATCGTCGCCGGCGGCATCGGGCTGATCCCGCTGCGTTCCTGCATCGTCTACGCCCTCGCGCACCGCGACAAATTCCAGCGGATTCAGATTTTCCTCGGCGCCAAGACCCCGAAGGAATTGATGTACGTCGCCAACCTCGAGGAATGGGGCCGGACCCCGGGGGTTGAGTGCCACCTGACGGTCGACCGCGCCACCGACGGCTGGACCGGCCATGTCGGCGTGGTCGGCAGCCTGTTCAAGCAGCCCGGCGTGCAGGTGCCGGTGGAGAACACCACCGCCTTCGTGTGCGGCCCGCCGGTCATGTTCCGGTTCGTCATCCGCGACCTGCTCGCGATGGGGTTCGAGGAGCGGAACATCGTCTCGACTCTCGAGCGCTACATGAAGTGCGGCGTGGGCAAATGCGGCCATTGCTGCATCGGGGTGGCCTACGTCTGCGTCGACGGACCCGTCTTCACCTACCAGCAGATCAAGAAACTCGGGGAGGACATCTGATGCCGGACCTGCGCGCACACCTGCGGGACTTCTTCCAGGGCCGGGTCTGCCTGATGGGCCTGGGCAACCCGGACCACGGCGACGATGCGTTCGGTGTGCGGCTGGCGGAGCAGCTCGCCGCGGCCGGCGTGCCGGGCGTGATCGTGGCCGGCACCACGCCCGAGCGCTCCATCGTCCACGTCGCGGACGACGGCTGCGACCACCTCGTGTTCCTCGACGCCGTCGATTTCGGCGGCGCACCGGGCGCGGCCGCGCTCCTGGACGCCGCGACCATCGCCGCCCGCTTCCCGCAGATCTCCACCCACAAGCTTTCACTCGGCCTGCTGGCGGCCTGGGCGACCGCCAACGGCGCCACGCGGGCATGGGTCCTGGGCGTCCAGCCCGCGTCGCTCCAGCCGGCCGCAGCCCTCACGCCCCCGGTGCAGGCGGCGCTCGAGGTGATCCTGGAATTGCTGTGCGACGCGGCGCGCCCCGCCGCGCCCCGCCTCGCGTCCCTGAACCCATGATGACTCCCGAACAAGCGGTCGTCGCCTCGATCCTCCTCTGCCTCGCCGGCGCCGGGCTGACGCTGCTGGCGGCGCGGAACCGGACGCTGGCCGGCTGGATCGCCTTCCTCGTCACCGCGGCCACGGCCGGGCTGATCCTCTTCGCCGTCGTCCGGGTGCTGACGGCCGGGCCGTCGCCGCAGCCCGCGGCGTTCTGGTCGCTGCCGGCGATCGGCTTCGCCCTGCGCGTCCATGTCGACGGCCTGACCGCGATGTTCCTGCTGCTGGCGGCGGTGATCGGCGTGCCGGCCGCGCTCTATTCCATCGCCTACATGCGGCACTACGAGGACTACGGCGTGGCGCGCTACTACCCGCACTTCCTGCTCTTCCTCGCGGCGATGTACGGCCTGCTGAGCACCACGGACATGATGTGGTTTTTCTTCATCTTCTGGCAGATGATGACGCTGCCCGGCTACGCGCTCATCCGCTTCGAACACCGGAAGCCCGCGAACGTCCACGCCGCGAACAAATACCTCCTGATGATGCAGATCGCCTGCGCCGCGACCATGATCGGCGCCGAGCTGCTCGCCGTGACGGGCGCGGCCGCCCACGGCGGCGGCAACCTGAAGTACGATTTCGACACGGTCAGCGCCAACCTGCCGCTGCTGCTGGCCACCCGCCCCCGGGTGACCGCGCTGGCCTTCGCGCTGTTCCTCGTCGGCTTCGGGATCAAGATGGGCATGTGGCCCTTCGGCCAGGTCTGGCTGCCGGACGCCCACCCCGCCGCGCCGTCGCCGGTGAGCGCCATGCTCTCGGGCGTGATGATCAAGACCGGCGTCTACGGCCTGATGCGCTATTTTCTCTGGCTGGTGCCGGCGGACGCGATGGCGGACTATCCGCTGGCGAAGTGGGGTCTGGTCGTCGCGGGGCTCGGGACGATCACGCTGTTCACCGGCACGATGCAGGCCCTCGCGCAGGAGCAGTCGAAGCGCCTGCTCGCCTTCCACAGCATCGGCCAGATCGGCTACATTCTGCTGGGCACGGGTGCCTGCATGGCCCTGCTGCCCGCGGCCGGCCCGAATGTGGCGGCGCTGGCCGCGGTCGCCTTCTGCGGCGCCCTCTTCCACGTCCTCAACCACGGCCTGTTCAAGGGCCTGCTCTTTCTCAACGCCGGCTCCCTGCTGCACGCGACCGGCACGCAGGACCTGAACAAGATGGGCGGGCTGATGAAGTTCATGCCGCTGACCGCGCTCACCGCGCTCGTGGCCTCGTTCTCGATCTCCGGCGTGCCGCTGTTCAACGGTTTTGCCAGCAAGTGGTGCATCTACGTGGCGGCCATCCAGGGGAGCGGGTCGGCCCGCTACCTGCCGGTGTGCGCGATCATCGCCATCCTGACCAGCGCGCTGACCCTCGCCTCGTTCATCAAGTTCTTCGGCGTGAGCTTCCTCTCCCGCGCCAGCACCCTCGTGACCAGCCGCGCGGCGGGGCCCGGCGGGCTCGAAGTCGGCTGGCTGATGCAGGTGCCCCAGGTGGCGCTCGCCTCGCTCTGCGTGCTGCTGGGCGTGGCGCCGGCCCTCGCCTTCCGCCTGATGGCGCACGCGCTGGCGGCCAGCCCGCAGGGCCTGGGCGGGATGCTCGCCGGCGCCGCGCCGATGGCGGGCGGCTGGCTGACCGGCCTGCGCGAATTTGACGGCGCGGCGGTGTTCGTGCCGCTCGCGCTCGCGGCGATGCTGGGCCTGATGCTGCTCGTCGCCTACGGCATCACCAAGCTCGCCGGCGCGCCGCGCCGCGCCGCGGCGCCGTGGCTCTGCGGCTACGCGTCCGAGGCGGAATCCAACCGCTATGTGGCCCACAATTTCTACGGCGAAATCAAACGCTACTTCCGCTGGCTGGGAGGGCGCCCCGGCGCCGCGAAGGGAGGCCCGCCATGACAAGCCGCGGCCGGCTGGAACAATTGCGCGAAAAGTTCGGCGCCGCCCTCCAGCGGGCGGACCTGCCCGGCGACCACCGCCTGTTCGTTCACGTCGAGCCGGCGGCGGTGAAGGGCGTCTGCCGATACCTCTTCCGCGACCTCGACGCCCGCTACGTGATCAGCATCGGCGCCGATGACCGCCCGTATTCCGGCACGTTTGTCGTGGCGCACAACTTCGCCTTCGACCGCGATCACGTGCTGTGCAGCGTGCTCACCCACCTGCCGGCCGACGCCCCGCGGATCGACAGCATCACCGAGGTCGTGCCGGCCGCGAGCTGGGCCGAGCGCGAGATGCGCGACCTCGTCGGCATCGAGCCGGTCGGCCACCGCTACCCCAAGCGGCTGGTGCTGCCGGACGGCTGGCCCGACGGCGTGCACCCGCTGCGCAAGGACGTCCCCTGGAACCACGTGCCCCCGGGGTTCGACGAGACGCGCGGCTTCACCTTCGACGAACCGCCGGCCGGCTGCACCGTGATCCCGTTCGGCCCCTTCCATCCCACGCTCGACGAGCCGGCGCACTTCCGCCTCTACGTCGAGGGCGAGATGGTGCGCGGGTGCGAGTACCGCGGCTTCATGGCGCACCGGGGCATCGAGAAGCTGGCCGAGTCCGTGCTCGGCTACAACGACATCCCGATGCTGGCCGAGCGCATCTGCGGCATCTGCGGCTGCGTGCACAGCGTGGCCTACGTGCAGGCCGTCGAGTCCGCGGCCGCGCTCCGGCCGCCGCCGCGGGCGGAGTACATCCGCACGATCATGCTGGAGATCGAGCGCCTGCACAGCCACCTGCTGTGGACGGGCCTGGCCTGCCACATCGTGGGCTTCGACACGCTCTGGATGCAGAGCTTCCGGATTCGCGAGCCGGTCATGTGGATGGCCGAGAAGATCACCGGCAACCGCAAGACCTACGCCCTCTGCCTCGTCGGCGGCGTGCGCTGGGACATCACCCCGCCCCTCCAGGCCGAGCTGCGCCGGGTGCTCGACCAGCTCGAGACCGAGTGGCGCCCGGTCGTCGCCGCGGTGAGCCGGGACCGGAACATCCAGCAGCGCACGCGCGGCATCGGCGTGGCCGACCCGGCGCTGGTGAAGGAGGCCGGTCTCGTCGGCCCGGTGGCGCGCGCGGCCGGCGTGGCCATCGACTGCCGCCGCGACCACCCTTACGCCGCGTACGACCGCGTCGATTTCGACGTCGTGACCGCCGACGGCTGCGACGTGTGGTCGCGCCTGCTGGTGCGCACGACGGAGGTGTTCGAGTCGATCCGCATCATCCGCCAGTGCCTGGACAAGATGGAGGCGGGGCCGCTGCAGCTGCCGATCACCGACGAACTGCCGGCCGGGCGGCTGGGGCTGTCCTCGGTGGAGGCGCCGCGCGGCGAAAGCCACCACTTCCTGATCACCGGCGAGGCCAACCGGCCGCGCCGCTGGCGCGTGCGCGCGCCGACCTACCAGAACCTCCAGGCCGTGCCGATGATGATCAAGGACCAGCAGATCGCCGACATGACGATTTCGCTGGGCAGCATCGACCCGTGTTTCTCCTGCACCGACCGGCTGGAGACCGTCGACCTGCGGTCCGGCGCGGTGAAGGTCTGGTCGCCGGAGGAACTGCAGAATCTCACGCGGCGGAAGGAGGCGGCGCCATGATCCCCCGCCTGTTCTGGGTCGCGGCGGGCGCGGTGCTGAACGCGGGCCTCGTCCTGCTGCTGGCGCCGCTCTGCCAGGGCGTGCTGCGCAAGGTCACGGCGCGCATCCAGTCCCGCCAGGGCCCGCCGCTCTGGCAGCCGTACTACGACCTGCTCAAGCTGCTGGACAAGGAGGACATCGAATCCGGTCAGTCGCCGCCGATGCAGCGGTTCGCGGC
>CAZAFS010000057.1:5747-13236 GCA_964484165.1 uncultured Opitutaceae bacterium
CGGTGGGCGCGATCCACACCCATTCGTTCCGCCTCGCGGCCGTGCTCAACGGCTCGGTCTATGCCGCCGGCCCGTTCCCCTGGTCGGGCTTGATCATGCTGGGCGTGATCCTGCTCTCGTTCCAGGCGTTCGTGCAGCGCGTGCCGTTCGACATGGCGGAGGCGGAGACCGAGCTGATGGAAGGCCCGCTGATGGAGTACTCCGGGCCGAAGCTGGCCCTCTTCAAGTGGGCGCAGATGGGGAAGCTGATCATCTACAGCGCGGTGTTCGTGGCGCTGTTCGCGCCTTGGGGCGCGGGGCTGGGCTTCCCGCTGGCCTGGCTCCTGTTCTGGGCCAAACTATCCGGCCTGGTGCTGCTGGTGACGCTGGTGGCGGCGACGCACGCCCGCTACCGGATCGACCAGGCCATCCGCTATTTCGCCTGCCTGCTGGGCGCGGCGCTCGTGGCGCTCGTGCTGGCCGGCTACGGCTACTGAGGGAGACCACCGCATGTCCGTCCTGAGCAAAGTCAAGGAAGCCCTGATCTGCCTGCGGGCCGGGCGGGTGACGCTGCCGTATCCCGCGCGGGCCGAGCCGGTCCCGCCGGGGTTCCGCGGCCGGCCCCTCTTCGACGCGGCCAAGTGCACCGGCTGCGGCGGGTGCGCGAACAACTGCCCGGCGCGCGAAATCCTCGTCTACGACGTCTGCCAGGAGATCCGCATCCTGAAATACCTCGGGTGGCGCTGCACCTATTGCGGGCGGTGCGCGGACCTCTGCCCGGAGAAGGCCATCACCATGAGCCGCGAGTTCGAGACCGCCAGCGACCGCCGGGGCGACATCGAGCAGCGGCTGGAGTTGTTCATGAGCACCTGCCAGCGCTGCGGCCGGTGCTTCACCGAGCCCTCGGTGCTCGAGCAGCTCAAAATGAAGGGCTACCGCTTTGACGACCTGGAGCATGAGCGCTGGATCTTCCGCTCCCGGGCCTACCTCGAAAGCGATCCGGTGGTCGACGACCTCCCGATCGAACTGGACTGAGCCGCCATGCTGAAAAATCTCTGCCAAAAAATGTTCGGCCGGTCGCTGTGGGTCTACCACGCGAACAGCGGCGGCTGCAACGGCTGCGACATCGAGGTGTTGAACGTGCTCACGCCGTACTACGACGCGGAGCGCTTCGGCATCAAGCTGGTCGGCTCGCCCCGCCACGCGGACGTGATGCTCTGCCAGGGCCCCGCGATGCGCGCCACCGCCACGGCGCTCCGGCGCGCGTACGACGCCATGCCGGCGCCGAAACTCGTCTTCGCCATCGGCTCGTGCGCGTGCGGCGGGGGCGTGTGGTTCGACAGCTATCCCGTCCTCGGCCCGGTGGAGCTCGTCGTGCCGGTGAACTTCTACATTCCCGGCTGCCCGCCGCGCCCGGAAGCCATCATCTACGGCGTCGCCGTGGCGGTCGGGCTGGTCGACAAGAAAACGGCCCCGGTCCAGTTCAAGCAGATGGAGTTTCCCATTCCCCGCTACCATCCCGCCGATCTGCGCGGCGCCGACGAGATGGTGGTCTACGAGAAGGCCGAGAAGATCTAACGAGGCGAGCGACCGAGCCGGATGGCAGAGCTCGACGCCCGGCGTGTCGCGGTGGTTGGTCAGTTTGTGTAGGTTGGGCTTTCCTGTCCGCCATAATAGCCTTGGCGACGGCGGAATGCCCAACACCGAGACCCTCGACATCCCTCTGTCGGGGATAAACCCCGACCTACAGTCGCCGCTCAATTCGGGCGGATAGACCCAATGTCCCAGCCGGGCGCAAGTTGACATCCTCCGGCGCGGCCGATTGGTTCCGCGCTGCAACCGTCGGTCGACCATGCCCACGACCCCATCCGTGAGTGTCAGCGTGCGCGAGCTGACCAAACGCTACGGCGCGGTGGAGGCCGTCCGCGGCGTCAGCTTCGACGTCGCCCGGGGCGAGATCTTCGGGCTGCTCGGCCCCAACGGCGCGGGCAAGACCACGACGCTCGAGTGCATCCTCGGCCTGCGCCGCCCGGACGCCGGCACGATCCTGATCGACGGCGTCGACGCGGTGGCGCACCCGGCGCAGGCGAAGCAACGGGTGGGCGCGCAGCTGCAGGCCGCGACACTGCAGGACAAGATCACGCCGCGGCAGGCCCTGGGGCTGTTCGCGGCGTTCTACCGCGCGCCCGCGGACGCCGATGACCTGATCGAGCGGTTTGCGCTGGCGGCCAAGGCGGACGCCCCGTTCGACTCGCTGTCCAGCGGCCAGAGGCAACGGCTGTTCCTGGCGCTGGCCTTCATCAACCAGCCGCAGCTGGTCGTTCTCGACGAGCCGACGGCCGGCCTGGATCCGCAGGCGCGGCGCGAACTCCACGGCATCATCGTCGGCCTGCGGACCGCGGGACGGTCCGTGCTGCTGAGCACACACTATCTGGAAGAGGCGCACCAGCTGTGCGATCGCGTCGGCATCCTGCACGAGGGCCGTCTGATCGCCGCGGCTCCGCCCGCGGAGCTGATGGCCCGCGCCCGCGCGGTGCCGGAGGTGGCGGTGCGGACCGCCCGCCCGCTCGACGGCGCGCTCGTCGGGTCGCTACCCGGCGTCGTGAGCCGCGAGCCGCAGGCGAACGGCTGGCGGCTCGGCACCACCGACGTGAATCAGACTATCAGCGCCCTGGTGACGCACGTGGGGTCGCAGGGCAATGAACTGCTCGATCTGCAGATCCACCGGCCGTCGCTGGAGGATGTGTTCATCGAGCTGACCGGCCGGCCCTGGTCGCCGCCCGGACCGGAGGACGAGTGAACGCCCCGACCTCCATCGTCCGCGGCCTGCGGCGGCATTTCCTCCTGACGCTGCAGCTCAACTTCCGCAGCAAGCAGGCGCTGGCCTACGGCTACCTCATGCCGGTCTTCTTCCTGCTGGCCTTCGGCAGCGTCTTCCGCGACGACACGCCGCTGCTGTTCCGCCAGATGGGCCAGCTCCTGACCATCAGCATTCTCGGGGGCGCATGCTTCGGCCTGCCCACCGCGCTGGTGGCGGAGCGCGAACGCGGGGTGTGGCGCCGGTACCGGCTGCTGCCGGTCGGCACCGGGCGGCTGGTCCTCGGCACGCTGGCCGCCCGGCTGATCATCATCGCCGGGGCCGCGGGGCTGCAGATCGTCCTGGCCCGGGTGATCTATGGCACGCCGTTTCCGCTGCACCCACTGCAAACCGGCATCGCCTTTCTTTTCGTCACGTGCTCCTTCCTCGGGCTCGGCTTGATGGTCGCCGCCCTGGCCAACGATGTGCCGGCGGTGCAGGCGCTGGGCCAGTGCCTCTTCCTGCCCATGATCATGGTCGGCGGCGTGGGGGTGCCGCTGGCGGTGCTGCCGGTGTGGGCGCAGCGGGTCGCCGGATTCATGCCGGGCCGGTACGCCGTCGACGTCCTGCAGTGCAGCTACAGCGAACCGGGCGGCCTGGTGGGCGCCGGCTTCAGCCTGGTGGCGCTCACCGTGATCGGCGTGGCGGCCGGGGTGGTCGGGTCCCGGCTGTTTCGCTGGGACACCAGCCGGCATGTCAGCCGTCCCGCCTGGATCGGCATCGCGCTCGCCCTGTGTTCCTGGATCGCGGTCGGCCTGGGCGCGGCCTGGACCGGACACCTGAAGCCGGTGCTGCCGGAGGCGGCCTTGTGGGAAACGATCACCGACGCCGAGATCGCCAGCATCACCTACCAGGATCTGCCCGGGGACCACGAGTTCGTCACGCCGCTGGCCGCGCCGTTCCACGGGCCGATGGGCGACCGAAATCTGGACGCCTTCGCCGAGCGGCTCCGAAAGTGGTCGCCGGGGCGGCTGGATAACGCCGGCCAGAGCATCCGCAATCTCGTCGGGGTCGCGGCGATCGCCGACTTGATCCACGATCCCCGCGAGGCGGCCATCGCCCGGCTCGTGTTCGACCACCTCCAGGCGCGCTTCGACAGGGGCGATCTGCGCCATGCGCTCGCCTGGATCGTCGCCTTCCCGGATGACGGCAGGGTGATCAACAACGTTCCGGAACTCGGGTTCGGCCGCCATCCCCCCGAGGTCTCGGTCCGGAGCCGGAGCGCCCTGTATGCCCGGAAATACCTCGGCCGGTTGCAGGGGAAAATCAGCGACTGAGGCGGTTCGCGCGCGGGGCCTCGCTTGGCACGATGCGGCCAAGGCCCGATCCCGGCTGTGTCCCGCTTGGGCGAGCGATGTTCGATCCCGCCCCGCGAAACCAGTTCTGCGCAGGCATCATTCATGTCCGCCCCGGTAATCTGTAAAAAATCGTTTAAGCGCTCAATAGTTGTTATAAGATGCTCGGTTCAGGCGTCACCACGCTTGCCATCATCGGGCTGTTTCCAACGCTCTTGAGGCTGCGTCCATGCCCTCACTTCCGGGGGCGTTTTCGTATCATCAGTCATCTCCACCCCAACATATCGCAACATCTCGTCACATGAATAAGACTAATCGTTCCAACCTGGGCTTCACGCTCGTCGAAATCATGATCGTCGTCGTCATCATCGGTCTGCTGGCAGCGATGGCCATACCCGCGTTCCAGAAGGTACGCGCCAGCTCGCAGGACAAGACCGTGTTGAACAACATCCGCCAGCTCGGCGCGGCGGCCGACCAGTACTTCCTCGAAAACGGCGTTTCGTCGGCGGATCTGACCTCGCTGGTGGGCTCGTCCGCCTACGTGAAGGCGCTGAACACCGTGGCCAACGAAAGCTACCCGACGGAGTTCACGCAGGGTACCGCGATCACGGTCACCAACATCGCTGGCGCGCGGACGCTCACGTACGCGCAGTGATCCCCTCCGCTTCCCGCCCCGCCCGCCGCCGCCCTGGCCGCGGGCGTTTTTGTGCCTCGGTGGAGCCTCCAGACCGCGCGCGCGCTACCGCGCCGGCACGGGACTGGGCACGGGCACCGAAACCATCACCGGAGCCGGATCACTTTCCTCGTATTCCAGCTGCGCGGAAAAATTGAAATTGGAGCCCGCGCCCGGGTTGCTTTCCACCGTGATGCCGCCGCCCATCATCTCACACAGCCGCTTCGTGATCGCGAGGCCCAAGCCCGTGCCGCCACGTTTGCGCCGGAGCGACGTGTCGATCTGGCTGAAGGGTTGGAACAGCGAGGGCAGCCGGTCGGGCGCGATGCCAATCCCCGTGTCCCGCACGGTGACCTGGAGCGTCAGCGGGCGCCAAGTGGTGCCGGGCACGACCTCTCCCTTGCGGCAGGACACGCGCAGGTGCACCCCGCCCTGCTCCGTGAATTTCACGGCGTTGCCCGCCAGATTGGTCAGGATCTGGTGGAAGCGCCGCTCGTCGCCGTTGACGACGGCGGGCACATCCGGAGCGATCTGCAGCTCCAGGCCGAGGCCGGCCCGGCGGGCCTGCGGGGTAAAGAGGGCCACGACCCGCTCGACGCATTTGTGCAGGGCGAACGGCGCACGCACCAAGGTGAGTTCGCCGGCCACGATCTGCGAAAGGTCGAGGATGTCGTTGACGAGCGCCTCGAGGTGGCCGCCGCTGGAGCGGATCAGTTCGACGTATTCCTTCTGTTCGCGGGTGAGCGCGGTTTCCTGCAGGAGCCGGCTGAAGCCGATCACGCCGTTGATGGGCGTCCGGAGTTCATGGCTGATGATGGCAAGGAACTCGCTCTTGGTGCGATCGGCGATCTCGGCCGTCTCCTTGGCGCGCCGGAGGGCGTTCTCCGCCTCCCGGGTGGCGGTGATGTCGTGGCCGACCGCCTGGTATTCAAGGATCTCCCCGTCGAGGTCGGCAATGGCGCGGTTGGTCCAGGCGATCCAGCGGCGCTGCCCGGCCGCATTCACCATCTCCTGATCGAAGGCGGCCCCCTCCGGCAGGGCGCCATCGGCGCGGCGCGGCGGCAGGCCCCGCTCGTAGGGCGGAAAGTTCTGGCCGGTCAGATCGCCGCGGACCTTGCCAAAAAAGCGGGCATAAGCGCCGTTGACAAACGTCAGGTGTCCGTCGGGCCGATAGCGACAGATGAGATCGGTGAGGTCCTCCACGATGCCCCGGTAGCTGGCTTCGATCTTTTGCAGGGCCTGGGCCATGCGTTCGATGCGGCGCGCCAGACTGATGATTTCGTCGGCATCGCCGTCGCCGGTCTTGGACGCAGCCGCTTCCCGGTCGTCGCCGCGCGCCCGCGCTTCCTCGACCAAGGCCTTCAGCCGGAGGCGCAAAGCGCGATCCCAGACGTAGCCGGCCAGCACCAGCAAGATGCAGCCCGTGATCGCCAGGACCAGGACATAATCCTGCGACATCCGGTCGAGCGCGGAATTCTCCGCCTGCCACCCACGCACAACGATGGCCCCCCCCGCCGCCAGCAGGCTGAAGACGAGGGCAAAAATCAAAAATGTCTGTCGGCGATGCGGGGCGGCCATGATTGAGAAAACTGACTTTGCGCGGAGGGTGCCGGTGACTTATCAACGAATACCGCATCTCTGGCAACTGACAAACCAGTGCGTCAAATCCCGGCTCCCCGCCCGCGGCGCGGCTGGGTCCGGGCGGGCCCGCCGCCGCCGCGCGTCCAGGTGCGGAAGTTGGTTGATAAGAATCGCCCGCGCATTACCCCTGTAACCGTGAGCACGCACCGCCCCGTGACCCTCTTCACCGGCCAGTGGGCCGACCTGCCCCTGGAGAAACTGGCCGCCCTCGCCCAACAGATGGGCTACGACGGCCTGGAACTCGCCTGCTGGGGCGATCACTTCGACGTGGAGCAAGCCGCGTCGTCCGCGCAATACGTGCGCGAACGCTGGGCCCTGCTCCAGGACCATGGGCTCACCTGCCACGCCATCTCCAATCATCTGACCGGCCAGGCCGTGTGCGACCGGATCGACGAGCGCCACCAAGCCATCCTGCCCGCCGACGTCTGGGGCGACGGCGAGCCCGAGGGCGTGCGCCGGCGCGCGGCGGAGCGGATGATCACCACCGCCAAGGCGGCCCGGGCCTTCTTCGCCGCCCAGCCCGGCCGCACTACCGCCGGCGCCCTGCCCCCGGTGGTCAACGGCTTCACCGGCTCGTCGATCTGGCATGCGCTCTACGCCTTTCCGCCCACGTCGCAGGACTTCTGGGAGCAGGGCTTCCGGGACTTCGCGCAGCGCTGGGGCCCGATCCTCGACGCCTTCGACCGCGAGCAGGTCAACTTCGCCCTCGAGGTCCACCCCACCGAGATCGCGTTCGACCTCGCCAGCGCGCAGCGCGCCCTCGACGCCGTCAAGGGTCACCGCCGCTTCGGCTTCAACTACGATCCGTCGCACCTCGGCTACCAGGGGGTCGACTACGTGCAGTTCATCCGCACGTTCGGCGCCCGGATTTTCCACGCGCACATGAAGGACGTGTGGTGGGGCCACGGCGACGGCTCCGTCGGGGTCTTCGGCGGGCACGTCAGCTTCGGCGACCCGCGGCGGTACTGGGATTTCCGCTCCCCCGGCCGCGGCGACATCAAGTTCGAGGACATCATCGTCGCCCTGAACGACGTCGGCTACCGC